>CAMBGL010000033.1 GCA_945866155.1 Bifidobacterium breve | reverse complement strand
TGACTCGCGTGAAAGCTTTTTATCGGGCACCTTTATCAAGAAAGACCAATTGATTGCATCTGAAGTCGGCATGGTTCCACCGGCTTCCCCTGATTCCCTTGGCACTTTCATGGATTTAGGAATAGTCGATTTGCGCAAAAAGAATCCGGCTCTTGATTCAAGCTTTAAGTCAAATGCAGATGTTAAATACTCTCTTTACTCTGTTTGCTGGTACGAGGGAAACTACTTTTCTGATTCAGATCGTGCAAGAGTATTAAAACTTCCATTTTCGAATGGGGATGCCACCAGTGACTACTGTAAACGTCGTTGAGAGACCTACTTCTTTAAACTTCGCCAAGTCAGAGACCTTAGTTAAGGATTTATTCAGAGCGATCTTCGAGCGGAGGATGAGGGATTTGAACCCTCGAAAGGTTGCCCTTTACACGCTTTCCAAGCGTGCGCACTCGGCCGCTATGCGAATCCTCCAGCGCTAGAACGGTGCGCGAACTAGCGTGGGCAACTCTATCGGTGCGCTAACTATGATTAGACCAGATCCCTCGTGCGGCATCACCGCACTGAACTCCCCCAGGGCAGGAATGCAGCAAGGGTAGGTGCGCTCTGATGGGTGCGCGGGGGATCCCTTAATATCCTTGAAGTTAGTTACCGAAGAATGTTATGGAAGAGAAAGAGGAGAGCTGATGTCACTCGCGTTATATCGCAAGTATCGCCCCTCAATTTTTGCAGATGTTATTGGTCAAGAGCATGTAACAACTCCGCTTTCAAATGCACTGAGTTCAGGCAGTACGCATCACGCATATTTATTTAGTGGCCCACGTGGTTGCGGTAAAACTTCGAGTGCACGAATCATGGCGCGCTCGCTCAATTGCGAAAAGGGTCCAACACCAAATCCATGTGGTGAATGTCAGAGTTGTAAAGATTTAGTTGCAAATGGTCCAGGTTCACTCGACGTAATTGAACTAGATGCCGCAACACACGGCTTAGTAGATGATGCTCGCGATCTTCGCGATAAAGCATTCTTTGCGCCAGTACAAAGCAAGTACAAGATTTACATTATTGATGAGGCACATCAACTTGGGCCAGGTGCTGCAAATGCATTACTCAAAGTTGTTGAAGAACCACCTCCTCACGTTATTTTTATTTTCGCAACAACAGAGCCAGAAAAACTCATTTCAACAATTCGCTCACGTACACACCATTACCCATTTCGTTTAGTCCCGCCTGGAATTCTTACAACTCACCTCGAAAAAATTTGTACATCCGAAGGGGCAGAAGTTGCCAAAGGCGTGCTGCCATTAGTTGTGCGCGCAAGTGGTGGCTCTGTCCGTGATGCACTCTCAATTCTTGGGCAGCTACTTGCCGGCGCTGGTCCTGACGGAGTGAGTTATGAAATCGCACTTCAACTCTTGGGATTCACTGATGGCGCGCTACTCGATGATGCAATCGATGCAATTGCAGCCCGTGATGGTGCAACTCTTTTCAAAACTGTTGATCGAGTAATTGAATCCGGGCATGATCCGCGTCGCTTCACAAGTGATTTGCTCGAACGCCTTCGTGACTTAATGATTGTTGACGCGCTTGCTGAAACTAATGCCAATTCAATTTTGCGCGACTTACCTAATGATCAACTAGAACGCATGCGCAATCAATCACAACATATTGGCAGTGCAAATCTTTCACGTGCAGCAGATATTGCAGCAGAAGGCTTAACTCAAATGCGTGGCGCAACAGCGCCTCGACTCATTCTGGAACTCATTTGTGGGCGCATATTGCTACCTGGCGGTGATACCAGCGAGAGTGGATTACTTTCACGAATCGAACGTTTAGAGCGCGCAGAAAATCTTGCGCCAATGAGCAATGCACAAACTTCAGTAAAGCAATCTCCAACGCCGAACGTCGGCGACTTTAAAGAAGCTTTGCCTAAGTCGCCAAGCAAGGCGGAGGAGATTGCTCCTAAGAAAGTAGTGGCAGAGGAAGCAAAGAAGGCTCCAGCAAAAGCAAGTACCGGAATGGATATTGCAGGCCTTCGCCGCGTATGGCCAGATGTAATTGAAGATGTAAAGAAGCGCCGCCGCCTTACGTGGTCACTGCTTAGTGCAAGCGCACAAGTACTAGGACTAGATGATTCTGCAATCACAATTGGAATCGTAAATGCAGGGGCGCGCGATTCATTTATTCGTTCAGAGTCTGATGTTATTTTGCGCCAAGCATTTGTTGATGTTGTAGGAATAGATCGCAATATCGAAGTTGTAGTCGATGCTTCAATCAATCCAAATACACCACAGACACGCGAGACACGCGTTGATGAATCACCGAGTGATACAGAACAACTCAGTGGGCACGCATTACTAGCCAAAGAACTTGGCGCACAAATAATTACAGAAGGTAAGTAACGTGAGCGGTATGTATGAAGGTGCTATTCAAGATCTGATTGACTCACTTGGTCGCTTGCCAGGTATTGGGCCAAAGAGTGCTCAACGAATTGCTTTTCATATTTTGCAAACTGATGGCGACGTAGCTGCAGCTCTTGTCGATGCAATTCGTACAGTAAAAGAGCGCGTGAAGTTTTGTACACAATGCGGCAACGTCTCTGAAGAAACTGAATGTCGAATATGTCGCGATCCACGTCGTGATACAACACAGATTTGTGTTGTTGAAGAGAGTAAAGATGTCATTGCTATCGAGCGCACTCGCGAATTTCGCGGGAAGTATCACGTACTTGGTGGCGCAATTAGTCCCATCGATGGAATTGGGCCGGAGCAACTTCGCATTCGCGAATTAATGGCACGTCTTGCTGACTCCACAATTACCGAAGTTATTTTGGCAACCGATCCCAATCTTGAAGGTGAAGCTACTGCTACCTATTTAGCTCGATTGATAAAGCCACTTGAGATAAAGGTTTCTCGTTTAGCCAGCGGCCTGCCTGTAGGCGGAGATTTGGAATATGCCGATGAAGTCACGCTTGGTCGTGCATTTGAAGGACGCCGTAACGTAGAAGGCTAATTATCTCATTATTTGACACGTACGTCGTCTCATATTATGAGAAATCCAGAAAAAGGGTTCGCGCCATATTCCCCCATGCCTCACTATTAGTACATGGGACTCATCGTTCAGAAATATGGCGGATCCTCCGTTGCCAATGCCGAGGGCATGAAGCGCGTGGCAAACAGGATCGTGGCAGCCAAGCGCGATGGCCATCAAGTCGTTGTCGTAGTCAGTGCCATGGGCGATACAACGGATGAATTGATTGATTTAGCAAAACAGATTACGCCAATTCCTGCAGGGCGCGAACTCGATATGTTGCTTACTGCTGGTGAGCGAATTTCTATGGCACTTCTTGCAATGGCAATTTCAAATCTTGGCCACGAAGCACGTTCATTCACCGGAAGCCAAGCGGGAGTAATTACAGATTCATCTCATGGTCGCGCTCGTATTATCGATGTAGCTCCAGGGCGAATTCAAAGCGCACTCGATGAAGGTGCGATTGCAATTGTTGCTGGTTTTCAAGGAATATCGCAAGATACAAAAGATGTAACAACTCTTGGTCGCGGTGGTAGTGACACAACTGCGGTTGCATTAGCTGCAGCCCTTGAAGCCGATGTCTGCGAGATTTACACAGATGTCGATGGAGTTTTTAGCGCAGACCCACGCGTTGTTCCAACTGCTCGCAAACTTTCTACAGTTACATACGATGAAATGTTAGAACTCGCTGCAAGTGGTGCAAAAGTTTTGCACTTGCGTTGCGTCGAGTATGCACGCCGTTATGACTTACCTATTCACGTCCGATCATCATTTTCATCAAACGAAGGAACATGGGTTGTCAAAGACCACCCACAAGGAGGAAGTATGGAACAAGCAATCATCGCCGGAATCGCACACGATAAGAGCGAAGCGAAAATCACTATCGTCGGTGTTCCAGACCGAACTGGTGTTGCAGCGCGCATCTTTCAAGCAATCGCTGATTCTGATATTAATATCGACATGATTGTGCAGAATGTTTCTGCCGCAGCTACAGGCCTTACCGATATTTCATTTACATTGCCAAAAGCAGAAGGCGCTAACGCGACAACAATTTTGCAACGTATTCAAGGAGAAGTTGGTTTCGCATCAATTCTCTACGATGATCAAATTGGAAAACTTTCACTAGTTGGCGCTGGAATGCGCTCACACCCAGGAATTACAGCTACTTTCTTTGCTGCCATGGCTGATGCTGGCGTGAATATTGAAATGATTTCTACATCAGAAATTCGTATCTCAATCGTCTGCCGCGAATCTGATTTAGAACGTGGAGTAAAGGCTGCCCACACTGCTTTTGGACTCGATGCCGATCAAGTTGAGGCCGTTGTTTATGGCGGTACTGGCCGATGAAGAAACCATCACTTGCAGTAGTTGGCGCTACCGGCGCAGTCGGAACGGTAATGCTTTCAATTCTTACTGAGCGCCCAGATGTCTGGGGAGAAATTCGTTTGATCGCTTCAGCGCGCAGTGCTGGCAAGAAGTTAAAGTGTCGCGGTGAAGAACTCACTGTTGTTGCACTTTCACCAGAGGCATTCGACGGTATTGATGTTGCAATGTTCGATGTACCAGATGAAGTATCTGCAGAGTGGGCACCCATTGCTGCATCTCGAGGTGCTGTAATTGTTGATAATTCAGGTGCGTTCCGTATGGATGCTGATATTCCTTTAGTAGTTCCAGAAGTAAACCCACAAGAGACAAAGAATCGTCCGCGCGGAATCATCTCTAATCCTAATTGTACAACTCTTTCAATGATTGTCGCCCTTGGTGCACTCCACAAAGAGTATGAACTAAAAGAATTAGTTGTCTCTTCCTACCAAGCAGCATCAGGTGCCGGTCAAGCGGGGATTGATATTTTGCGCGAACAAATTTCTGCAGTTGCGGGAACGAACGCTGGCGACGTCGCTGGCGATCTTCGCAATCACATAAAAGATTTTGGTCCATTCCCAGCACCGCTTGCACTCAATGTGATTCCATGGGCAGGTTCAATAAAAGCAGATGGTTATTCATCAGAAGAACTTAAAGTCCGCAATGAGTCAAGAAAGATTCTTGGACTTCCAAATCTAAAAGTTTCCGCAACTTGTGTTCGTGTACCTGTTCTAACAACTCACTCACTTACTGTGCATGCAGTGTTTGCAAAAGAACCATCACGCAAAGCAGCGCAAGACATTTTACAAAATGCAGCGGGTGTGAAGTTGGTAGATGATCCAGAAAATTACAAATTCCCAACTCCTGCCGATGTAGTTGGAACTGATCCAACATGGGTTGGTCGTGTTCGAAAGAGCATTGATGATCCAATGGCACTAGACCTCTTTGTATGTGGCGATAACTTACGTAAAGGTGCGGCACTCAATACCGCGCAGATCGCCGAACTTTTAGCAGCAGAGTTCACAAAGTAAGCACTGTTAGAGTGACGCCATGACAATCGTTGTCGCTGGCGCAACTGGCCTTGCTGGCTCGGCAATAGTCCGTGCATTTGAAAAAGCGGGCAAAGAAGTTGTCGGAATCAATCGCAGTGTTGTCGATTTGCTCGACCTACAGGCAACTAAGAAGTTTTTGAAAGATATAGCGCCTTCAATGGTTATTGATGCTGCTGCACGCGTAGGTGGGATTGGTGCGAATAATGCATTCCCTGTTGAATTTCTCACCGACAATATTCGGATTCAGAGCAACCTTATGGATGCATCTCATGAGGCAAAAGTAGGGCGATTCATTTTTCTTGGTTCAAGTTGTATTTATCCTCGCGATTGCGCACAGCCAATCAAGGAAGAATATTTAATGACCGGCCCGCTTGAGACAACAAATTCTGCATATGCAATCGCAAAGATTGCAGGCATTGAACTTATAAATTCATATCGTAAAGAATATGGACATAAGTGGATCTCTTTGATGCCGACAAATCTCTACGGACCAAACGATAACTTTGAACTGCAAGGCTCGCACGTTCTACCCGCATTTATTCGCCGCTTTGTTGAAGCAACCGAGAAGAATGCACCAACTGAAACTTTGTGGGGCACAGGTGCTCCAAAGCGCGAATTTTTACATGTTGATGATTTAGCGAATGCAGTACTAATTGCATCTGAAAAATATGACTCTTCAATGCATCTCAACATTGGTTCAGGGCAAGATTTATCAATAAAGGAATTGGCTGAGTTAGTAGCCGATATCGCAGGCTATAAGGGTGAAATAAAGTGGGATTCATCGAAACCAGATGGAACACCACGCAAGGTTCTTGATGTTACAAAGGCAAAATCGCTAGGTTGGGCTCCTGCGATAACTCTTAGAGATGGAATCGCATCGGCAATGAATTGGTACAAAGAGGCAACAGCTAAGGGAGTCAGTCGGAGATGAAAAGTAAAGTCGCACTGATTACAGGTGTTACAGGTCAAGATGGTTCCTACCTTGCTGAATTATTGTTGAGTAAGGGCTACGAAGTTCACGGCCTTATTCGCCGAAGCAGTACTTTCAATACATCCCGTATTGACCATATTTATCAAGACCCACATGACCCAAACCCAAAGTTGTTCTTGCATTATGGAGATTTAATCGACGGTGTTGGTCTTACGAATCTTATTCGCGAAATCAAACCAGATGAGGTTTATAACCTTGGTGCGCAATCACATGTGCAAGTCTCTTTCACTATGCCTCAATACACAGGTCAAGTAGATGCTGTTGGCGCAGTTGGATTATTAGAGGCACTTCGAAGTGCTGATACGAATGCGCGTTTTTATCAAGCGAGCACATCAGAACTCTATGGTTCGACTCCACCACCGCAAAACGAAGAGAGCCCTTTCCATCCTCGAAGCCCTTACGCAGCAGCAAAATTGATGGCGTATTGGTGCACAGTCAATTACCGCGAAGGTTATGGAATGCATGCAACGAATGGAATTCTTTTCAATCACGAATCTCCACGCCGTGGTGAAACATTCGTAACTCGAAAAATTACTCGCGCAGTTGCAGAGATTTCTAAGGGATCAAAGAAAAAACTATTCCTTGGAAATCTTGATGCAGTACGCGACTGGGGATACGCAAAAGAATATGTTGAATCAATGTGGCTGATGCTTCAAAAAGATAAGCCTTCAGATTATGTAGTTGCAACAGGTGTCGGCGCGACGGTAAAAGATTTTGCCGAAGCTGCTTTTTCACACGCTGGACTCAATTGGCAAGATCACATTGAAGTTGATCAAAAATATATTCGTCCAACTGAAGTAGATGCCCTCATTGGTGATCCATCAAAGGCCACAAAGGAATTGAATTGGAAAGCAACTACGCACTGGAAAGAGCTAGCAGGCATCATGGTTGATGCTGATATCGCTGCAAAATAAGCATTACATCCATGAGAGGATTACGACATGGGAATTAAAGAGCAATTACAGAGCGATCTAACCGAAGCAATTCGTAGCCGAAATGAAATAGTTTCAGGCACTATTCGGATGGTTCTAACATCTATACGTAACGAAGAAGTTTCTGGCAAAGAAGAGCGCACTCTCGCAGATGCAGAAATCATTACTGTTCTAACTCGCGAAGGAAAGAAACGTCGTGAAGCGGCAGAGGCTTTCGCCGATGCAGGTCGCGCCGATAAAGCAGAACTTGAAAAGGCTGAGGGCGAAGTTATTGCGAAATATCTACCTGCACAGATGAGTGAAGATGATGTGAAAAAACTTGTGGCAGCGGCAATTGCACAATCAGGTGCGGCGGGCCCAGGAGATATGGGCAAAGTCATGGGAATATTGAAGCCACAAGTTGCGGGCAAAGCCGATGGCGGACTAGTTTCAGGGTTAGTAAAAGCGGCACTAGCAGGGGGAAACTAATATGAAATTTGAATACGCAACCGTTCCATTGCTATCGCATGCAACCAAACAAATTCTTGATACATGGGGATCTGATGGTTGGGAACTAGTACAAGTTATTCCCGCTCCAGGTACAGGCGAGCAGTTAGTCGCCTATATGAAGAGAGAGATCAAATGAGTACAGATGTCCGCGCAAAACTTGCTGAACTTGGTTTGACTCTTCCAATAGCAGCGCTTCCAATTGCCGCCTACGTTCCCGCTGTTCGAACAGGAAATATCGTTTTCACCGCTGGCCAATTGCCGCTAGTTGATGGCGCAATGGCGCAGACAGGAAAAACTGGCGGAGATGTAACTGTAGAGCGAG
This sequence comes from Bifidobacterium breve, assembly GCA_945866155.1. GTDB lineage: Bacteria > Actinomycetota > Actinomycetes > Nanopelagicales > Nanopelagicaceae > Planktophila. The sequence goes on along the minus strand of CAMBGL010000033.1, from coordinate 2,331 downwards.
CGAAGGAACTCGCTCAGATTTGCGCACTCAACGCACTTGCTGCCGTTGCACTCGTTGCAGATATAAACAAGATTGTAAAAGTTGTTCGTGTAGTTGGTTATGTCAATGGAGTTGCTGGCTTTGTAAATCACCCAGCTGTGGTCAATGGCGCAAGTGAATTATTTGTACACATCTGGGGTGATGCAGGAAAGCATGCACGTTCAGCTATTGGTGTTGCAGAACTTCCGCTCAATTCTCCTGTAGAGATTGAGCTAACTGTCGAAATTTCCGACTAGTTACTTGCCGCGCTTTGACAAGCGCTCAAGATCTAAAATTACAACTGCACGTCCATCAAGGCGTAACCAGTTGCGTCCAACAAAATCAGCAAGTGCTTTATTTACTGTTTCGCGTGATGCTCCAACTAATTGGGCTAACTCTTCTTGAGTGAGATCGTGATGAACATATAGCCCTTCATCTGATTGCTTTCCGAAACGCTCGCCAAGGTCGATAAGTGCTTTTGCAACACGACCCGGAACATCAGAGAAAACTAAATCGCCAACAGCTTCATTTGTACGACGTAGGCGCTGAGCAAGACGTTCCAATAATTGCAAAGAGACTGCTGGGTTTTCTTTGAGCCACGGAATAACTTCATCATGGCCAAGGCTTAGTAATTTTGCATCAGTTACTGCAGTTGCAGTTGATGTACGTGGACCTGGATCAAAGAGGGAGAGTTCGCCAAACATTTCACCTGGCCCAAGTATGGATAATAAATTTTCGCGTCCATCACCACTTGATGTACCAAGTTTGAGCTTGCCCTCAACAATGACGTATAGGTGATCGCCTTCATCACCTTCGGCAAATAAAACTCCGCCTTTTGCAATCTTGACTGAGTCCATCGAAGCGCGCAATGAGACAGCGGCCGCTTCATCGAGCGCTGTAAAGAGAGGTGCGCGTCGTACGACATCTTCATCTGGGGTCACGAGGGGTACTTTACTCTCATGCCCGTCGATAGCGAAATTCGAAGCCAAGCAAGGGCCGTATACCGAATTCTCACAAAAACTTATCCTGAGATTCGCTGCGAACTAGATTTCAAAAATCCGCTTCAACTCATTCTTGCAACAGTGTTGAGCGCGCAGTGCACCGATAAAAGAGTAAACAAGGTGACGCCAGCACTCTTTCGTAAATATAAGAATGCAAAAGCACTTGCTGGCGCTGATATTGCTGATCTTGAGGATCTAGTTTTCCAAACAGGTTTTTATCGTGCGAAGGCACGCAATATCAAAGGCCTGGCAAAGAAATTAGTAACCGATTTTGATAGTGAAGTTCCAAGCACGCTCGAAGAACTCATAACACTGCCTGGAGTTGGTAGAAAAACTGCAAATGTTGTTTTAGGTCATGCATTCGATATTCCTGGAATTACGGTAGATACACATTTTGGTCGCCTCTCCCGAAGATTTGGTTGGACTAAAGAGATGGACCCCGTAAAGGTTGAAAGAGTAGTCGGTGAACTAATTCCACAAAAAGAATGGACAAATTTGTCACAACGAATGATCTGGCACGGTCGACGTATTTGTCATTCACGTAAACCTGCATGCGGCGCATGCCCTGTGGCTAAAATTTGTCCCTCAGTTGGAATTGGTGAGATGGATAAGAAGAAAGCACTTTTACTGGTCAAGACGGATAAGGATTTTCGATGAAAAGAATGGCGCTCTTACTGAGCACGCTTCTGCTCTTATCGGGCTGCGCAAAAAGTGTTGAACCAATAGCTGGGGAAGTAATTTCTTGCGCCGAAATAAATATGGATAAAACCATTACAGAAGGAGTTCAACTTGGTTGCCTCGATGGTGGGGACGGTGGCTATTTACAAGGGTTGCGTGGGCCGATGATTCTCAACGTATGGGCTTCATGGTGCTATGAATGTGGAATTGAAATGCCATATCTGCGATCTTTTTATGCAAAGGCACAGGGCAAAGTTGCTCTCGTTGGCGTAGATGTTGAAGAAAAAAACATTGAAGCCGGGCAAAAATATGTAGAGAGCAACGGGATGACCTGGCCAAATTTCTTTGATGCCGATGGGAGCTCTCGCGGATATTTGGGGATGGGTGTTCCCATTACATGGTTTATTGCAGCTGATGGAAGTGTTGCTTATAAGAAAATAGGTGGCTTCAAAAATGAGCTTGAAATCATTGAGCTAACCGCTAAATACTTGGATGTAACTCTTTAGTTCTCATCCTTTGAAGTATTGAGACCTTCTTTAATCAACTTCATGACATTTGGATCAGCAAGAGTTGTTGCATCACCAACGACGCGATTTTCAGCAACATCTTTGAGTAAACGACGCATGATTTTTCC
>CAMBGL010000032.1 GCA_945866155.1 Bifidobacterium breve | reverse complement strand
ATATGGCTTGACTAAAGAAGATGCTCTATGGCTCGATGAATCTGAGCGAGTTGCAATTTGGTAATTTTGTAATGGGTAAGGATTTCTCTTTTGAGATAAAACATTCGCAAGAAAATTCACTTGCTCGTGTTGGAACTATTTCGACTCCTCATGGAGATATCCAAACCCCTGCCTTTATTCCTGTTGGCACAAAAGCAACTGTGAAATCTGTCTTGCCAGAGTCAATGCGCGATCTTGGTTCGCAGGCACTGCTGGCCAATGCCTACCATCTCTATTTACAGCCAGGCCCTGATGTCCTCGATGAGGCTGGCGGGCTTTCACAATTTATGAATTGGAATGGTCCAACTTTTACCGATAGCGGTGGCTTCCAAGTTTTATCACTCGGTGTTGGTTTCAAAAAAGTATTGGCAATGAATGCCGATACTTTCAGAGCCGATGATGTTATTGCCGATAATAAAGAGCGCTTGGCCCATGTCGATGATGAGGGCGTTACATTCAAATCCCACCTCGATGGCTCCATGCATCGCTTTACTCCTGAAATATCAATGCAGGTCCAACATCAAATCGGTGCTGACATTATTTTTGCCTTTGATGAATGCACTACTTTGCATAACACCCGTAAATATCAAGAGTTAGCAATTGATCGCACCAATGCCTGGGCAATTCGTTGCCTCGATGAACATCAACGCCAGAGCGAAGAACGCGTCGGCAAGCCATATCAAGCACTTTTCGGGGTTATCCAAGGGGCGCAATATGAAGACCTTCGCAAGAAAGCGGCCGCCGACATGGGTGCTATGCAATCTTCTGGAATTTCATTTGATGGTTTTGGTATTGGTGGGGCCCTTGATAAAGATTCACTCGGCACCATCGTTACATGGGTTAATGAAGTGCTTCCCGAAAATAAGCCTAAGCATTTATTGGGTATTGGCGCCCCTGAAGATCTCTTTGTCGGCGTTGAAAACGGAATTGATACATTCGATTGCGTACTTGCATCGCGAATTGCACGAACTAGCGCTGTTTATACGATGGAAGGGCGTTTTAACGCCTCTAACGGGGCATATAAGCGCGATTTCAACGCTATAGATGACGAATGCGACTGTTACACCTGTACGCACTACACACGGGCCTATATCAACCATTTATTTCGCGGTAAGGAAATACTCGCTGCAACGCTTGCAACTATTCATAACGAGCGATTCATTGTCCGACTCGTTGATCAGATGCGACAAGCGCTCCGAGATGGAAACTTTGCCGATATGAAGGCTGATTTCTTAGGGCGCTACAAGCACCGCTCAGGCCAATCTAACGATTAGTTTTTAGCGGCAAGGCGAGCTTCGCGGCGAATTCGCTGCTCCGCTGGATCTGGCACTGGAACCGCTGCAATCAAACGACGCGTGTATGCATTATCTGCATTTTGAAGAATCTGGTCGCGGTCGCCAACTTCTACGAGTTTTCCATCTTGCATCACTGCAATTCTGTGGGCCAAAATATCTACAACCGCTAAATCGTGGCTAATGAAGAGACATGCGAAGTGGAGTTTGCCTTGCAACTCTTGCAGCAAATCAAGGAAGCGGGCTTGTACGGAAACATCGAGTGCTGAAGTTGGTTCATCGGCAATCAAGAGATCTGGAGTCAGAGCAAGCGCCCTAGCAATTCCTACGCGCTGGCGCTGACCGCCTGATAATTCGTGTGGATAACGGTTGCGGTAACTACGTGGGAGTTCTACTTGATCAAGTAAATCTTCAACTTTATGGGCCAAGTCAGAGCCTTTCGCAAGCCCTGCCAAGAAAATTGGCTCTCCAATGCTCTCACCGATTGGAAGGCGTGGATTGAGTGAGCTAGCTGGATCTTGGAAAACTATGCCTGTATGGCGACGAATTGAGAATAAATCTTTTTGTGTTGCGCGGCTTATATCGTTTCCAACGACTTCAATCTTTCCCTCTTTGATTGGCAGCAGACCAATAGATGCGCGTCCCACTGTTGTCTTTCCAGAACCTGACTCTCCAACGAGGCCAACAATTTCTCCACGGAAAATTTCTAAGTTGAAATTCTTGACCGCAACAAATGCTGGGATACGTCCTCGCTTTGGATATTCAATCGTGACATTTTCTAATGTGAGAACAGGTGATTTATCTGTAATCGTGAGTTCGCGCTTTTTTGATGATCCAAGCTTTGGAACTGCGCCCAATAGTTCTTTTGTATATGGATGCTGCGGGCGGTTGAAGATTTGGTCTGCGCTGCCGTGTTCGACAGTTACTCCATCTTTCATAACAAGGATTTCATCTGCCATATCTGCAACCACTCCCATGTCGTGAGTGATGAGCAAGATGGCCGAATTGAGTTTGTCTTTGAGTCCGCGCATCAAATCTAGAATTTCTGCTTGCACTGTTACATCCAGTGCTGTTGTTGGTTCATCTGCAACCAATAATCCTGGGTCGCATGCAAGTGCTTGAGCAATCATTGCGCGCTGGCGCTGACCACCGGAGAGTTGATGAGGATATTTGTTGATAGATTTTTCGGGTTCTGGAATATCAACCATGCGAATTAGTTCAACGGCGCGATCATGTGCCTCTTTGGGACCCATATCGAAGTGATTGCGCAGAGTTTCAACAATTTGAAAACCAATTGTGTAGACAGGATTAAGGGCTGTCATTGGCTCTTGGAATATGTAGGCAACTTCTTTGCCTCGAAATTGATGGAGAATGTGCGGGGTCGCATCTAACATTTCTTGGCCCTTGACAAGAATGCTGCCAGACATACGAGCATTACTTGCAAGCAAATTCATCAATCCAAGAGCGGTCGTGGACTTTCCTGAACCTGATTCACCAACGATGGCGAGGACTTTTCCAGCTTCAAGTTCAAAGTTCATATCGATGGCGGCTGGGTACCAGACTCCATCGACCCAAAAGTCGACACAGTATTTATCTACTTTAAGGACTGGATTAGACATGTGAAACCTCCGCCTTACGTGACAAAATAGAACGGTGAATAATCGTGAATTTTTTAGACCCCGCGGTTCGCTGGTGACTGCTTGCATTGCCTACGCGCTGCTCGCTGGAATGGCCTTGCAGAGCATCTTCAGTGATGGCCTGAGCGCTGCGTTGGGTGTCATGGCATGGTGCATTCTCTTTGCTTTGATCATCTACATCGTTTTGCATCGTCCCAGCATTGAGATTTTCGATGAGGGTGTGCGCATTCACAATCCCGTGAGCACCATCATTGTCGGTTGGCAGGATGTCGATGTTATCGAAGCTAAATACACCGCTTTCTTGCAACTTCGCGATGGCACAAAGATAGGCATCTGGTGTGCCCAAACTCCAGGCAGATATCACTCCCGCACGATCCACCCCAGTGAAATTAAGGGGTTGCAACTCAACGGATATATTCGCCCCGGTGAATCCCCGCGAACTGACTCGGGTGTGGCGACGTATCTGTGTCGTACTCGCTTGGCCAATTTCCGTGCGAATGGAATGAGTAATGGTTTGAGTTACCTGAGCTTGCGCGATAATTCGCTGATCACCGCACTTGGGGTAAATGCTCTCTTCTTGATCGCTTACATTCTTATTCATGCGTGAGCGCTCGCCTTCTTTAGAACGCGTGCGTCTCTACGATCTTTGCGTGTAATTTGTCGACGCTGGCGTGGATCAAAGGCATCACGTAAACCATCACCGATGAAGTTAATACACAAGGCGATAGTTACGATAAAAATACCTGGATACCAGAAGAGCCACGGGCGAGTGGTAAAGGATTCTTGATATTGGCTGATGAGTAGGCCTAAAGAAACATCTGGAGGAAGCACTCCAAAGCCAAGGTAGCTCAGCGCTGTCTCGAGAAGAATCGCGCCTGACATCAACAAGGTAACCGAAACGATAATAATTCCAACCGCGTTCGGCAGAATGTGTTTAAAGATGATGCGGCGATTTGTTGCACCTGCAACTCTTGCAGCATCAACAAATTCTCTCTCACGTAAAGTTAAAAACTCGCCGCGAACTAATCGAGAAAGCCCTGTCCATGCGAAGAGACCCAGATAAAAGGCGAGGAAGGCGACTCCAAGATTACCGAAGTGGAAACCGATGACTGAGCCGATAATGATGGCGGGAACAGTAATAATGAAATCTGTAAAACGCATCAAAATTGAATCCACTTTGCCGCGATAGAAGCCTGCAATAGCGCCTACAACAGTCCCAATGACACCACCGATGGAGCCGATAATTACCGTCACCATGAGGGAGCGTTGCGCACCACGCATCACGAGTGCAAAGTAGTCACGACCAATATCGTCTTGACCGAAAGGATGCTCACCTAAACCGATTCCGGCTCCACCAAGCCATTGTGGGCGAAGGCTTGCAGTAGGACATCCAACAAGACCGTCTTTACATCCCGTTGTTAAATCTGAGAGATCTTCAATGCCATATCTCCACCAACCTGGATATGTCCAAGGTCCGATCTTCTGTTTCAGCGCAGAGAAGACAAAAATGACGATAGATGACAATACAAAAATTGCGATCATCGCCGCTTTATGTTGCAGAAATTTCTTTCGAACGATCTGACCTTGGCTCAGGCCTTCCGTCTCTTTATTGATAATCGAACCTTGCTCTGAATCTGCAGATTCAACCCTCTTTCTTCCGAAAATCATGCACCCGCTCCTACTCTAATTCGAGGATCCATCACGGAGTAGAGAAGGTCCGCAACCAAGTTTGCAACCAGCGCAAGTGAGGCGGTCAAGAAGAAGACTCCCATGAGCAAATTCAGATCAAAAGAATTGATAGCGGTATTGAAAAGTGTTCCCATGCCTGTCCATCCGAATACTCGCTCCGTGATGATTGCACCACCCAAAATTGAAGCGAAGTCAACAACAATGATTGTTGTCATTGGAATCATTGTGTTTCTAAATGCGTGACGCATAATCACAGTACGCTCATTGAGGCCCTTTGCTCTCGCCGTTCTGATGTAATCCTGATTGAGAACCTCGAGCATCGTTCCTCTCGAAAATCGGATATAGCCAGCGAATGAAATCGCAGTGAGAGCGATAGTGGGAAGAACTAGGTGCATCGCTACATCCAGAAGACTGATCCAGTAATCATCTGATTCCAAGAGTGAATTTGTTTGCCCAACAGTAGGAACTGGCCTGCCGTTGACCGCATCTGTATTGAAGTATGGCTCCCAGGTACGCATCAATTTATCAAGAATCATGAGTAAGCCGGTCAGAATTCCTGTAAGCACTGCAGTTCGAACGACCGGGCCTCTATCAATTTTTGCAAAGAAGATCGATGCAGCAATCGCAGATGCAATTGTTAAGAGTAATAATCCAAAAATTACCAGCGGCTGATTCTCCTTATTGAAGAGCCAATTAACCGGGTAGTAAGAGACCAATCCCAGCACAGACATGCAAAGGGCCGCACGCAGAGATGGCTTATGTTGGAGCCCTACCGATAGCTGTGTAATAAGAAGAGCCGCACCAACACTTGCTGCGAAGAAACCTAGTGGCCCCAGAGAAGGCTGCAAGAACCAGTTGAGTTGAAGCATGAGAACGAGCGTTACGACTGTACCTGCTGCAGTAATGAAGAAAACTCTCCAATACTTCTTCCGGTCACCGCCAATCGCGGCTGCAACAATCAAGCCCAAGATAAGGCCAATCGTGATCATCGCTGTTGGTGGAATGGTTGGTTCTGCCAGCCAATTATTGAATTCGATCGCCATGAATTGCTTAAGCAGAACTGCAACCCAAAAGATAGGTAGCGAGAAGAGAAGAAATGAGAAGAAAGTCATCGAATAATCAAATCGTGAGTACTGACGCAGAGCGGTGATAATTCCAATTGCTATTCCAAGAACGATCGCAGTAATCGCTGCGGTGGTGACAAGGCGCAGAGTGGTAGGAATAGCGTCAAAGACTGCGACGGCAACTGGCTCGGAAGTTCTCGTCTGGCCTAAATCAAACTTACCGACAAAAACACCTAGGATTCCCCTGAGCCATATGAAATATCGGACAGGTGGCGGTAGATCTAGGCGAAGAGAGCGTGTAATTGCCGCAATGCGCGCCTCGGCATCGGGTTCGTTGCTAGCTCGAAGTTCACCGACCGGATCTCCAGATAAGGCCGCGAGGTTGAAGAGTAAGAAACTGGAGCCAAAGAGAATGACGCCCAGTGTTCCGAGACGACGCATGATGAAGGCAAACATTTCCTTGGCGCTCCTTCACTATTTACAGAATCAGAAAAAGGCTCAGATGACGCTCGTACATACGAGCGTCATCTGAGCGCTTACATAACTACCTTATTAGTTCTAAGTCAAAGAAATAACTCTTTGAGCTTAGTAGGTCCACTCCCAGAAGTTCCAAAGTCCGTTAGGAACTAGTGGGCCTGGTCGGACATTCTTTAGATCGCTATTTACCGCAGTCAAAGTAGGCCATAGGAAGATAGGTAGGGAAACCGCATCCTCAGCCATGAGCTTCTCAATTGCAAGGTAGCGAGAATATCGCTGGTCATCGTTGTAGTTTCCTAGTTCTAGTTCTCCGATGATTTCGTCAACCTTTGCATTGAGATATCCAGAATCGCTATCTGCTGACTTGTAACTAGAGAAGTTACCTGTCTGAAGAAGTGCGCTCTTACCCCATGCATAGAATGCAACATCATATGTTGAGTCGGTAAGGAGTGCGCCCCAGTTAGATTTTGGATTCAAGTTAACTTGGAAGCCAGCCTCGGAAAGTTCAGCCTTAGCTAAAGCTGCCTGTGAAGCACGGCGTGCAGATGTGTTGTAGAGCACCTCAATCTTAACTGAGTTGCTTCCAGCCTTTGCATCTGGGTAATACTTCTTTACCAATGCAAGTGCCTTAGCTGTGCGCTGAGCTTGTGTTCCATCAGTGAACTTATCGAGTTCATTGGCTGCAATCATCTTGCCGTAATTTGGCTCGGTTGGGAAGTATTGCAATGAATTCATGACAACAGCCTTAGAGTTAACTGGCTTAACGATCTTGTCGATGATCTCTTGACGAGGCCAAGCAAGAAGCGCTGCGGTACGCAGATCCTTTGCCTTCTGTGACATTCCAGCGAATGGACCTGTGTATTCCTTGCCACCAGGAGCTGATCCTGAGCGAATCTCAACGTGCTCGTAGGTTGCTTCAGGTGTGCCATCAAGTGTAATTCCCTTGATCTTGTTGAGAAGTGCAACTGAATCTGCTGTTGCTAGAGCTGAATAGTAATCAGCTTCCTTATTAGCCAAAGCCTGCGCAGCAGCTGTTGAATCAGGGATCGTGACGTAAACGATCTTTTCAATTCCACTCGTCTCTGGCCCTGAGTTGTAATTAGGGTTCAACTTCAAAGTGACTCGCTGATTCTTGACAATAGACTCAACCTGCATCGCTCCGTTTACAACGAGCAATAGTGGGTTCGTCTTCTCATTAACTTCAGTTACGTTGTAGGAATTTGACCAAACTTTTCCAATTTTGCGAAGCATATCTGTATCTTTTGAGAGGAAGGCACGAAGGAACTTGTTCTTATTTGCAACGTTATTCGCATTTGTTCCTAGCTTTGTCTTTCCTTCAGCCATAGCTACTAATGCGTGAACAGGTGAGACACCTGGTGCAAAAACTTCCCAGTCAGGAAAGAACTTCTTCCATTCGATGACAACTGACATACGGTCAGGGGCCAAAGTAATGTTCTTAATCAAGGTGTTATAGGTGCCTGAATATCCACCTGAGTCGAAAGCAGGCTCCTTATCTTCAGAAGCTGGATCACCCAGTCCTGCATCGATTGAGTACTGATCAGAAGAGACCACATGTGTAAGCAAGAGGTCTACACCAGTAATTGGTGTGCCATCTGACCATATACGGCCCTTGTTAACGGTGTACTTAACCTTAAATGGAGACTTGCTAACGATCTTGTATGAGCCGAAGGTCTTATTTTCTACCAACACTGGCTTATCGTCATAGTAGTTAAATCCAATGCCTGACATATAGGCAACGTTGCTATTGAGCACCAAGTTGTGCTCGTTGTGGCTTGGGTTCAGTGATGTGAATGCATTGGAATCAATGATCACAACAGTTGAACGAGTTGCTGCAGTAGCCGGCGAAAGAACGCCAATTACCAATCCAGCAGTAGTTGCGACTGCGAGCGCTACTTTAACGCTGCGGTTCCATTTCTTCATAGTTCCTCCTCGAGGGTGAGAAGGGCGCTGCGGAGAGTCGACCACTCCATAGGGCCCTTTTTATTACCAGCGAGTATGCCCCTATCGCCAATCGTTTGCAAGGTATTCACCCATCGTTTGCAAGTGAAGTGGGGTGAAATCGCTAGGAGCGAGCAGCCTCTATGCGCGAAGTGGTCAGACGGGGAATGGCAAAGAGGGCCAATAAGGTGGCAAAAAGCGCGCCTACAAAAAAGGTGGATCGAAGCGCCATTTCTCGGCTCAGAATTTCTTGCATGAGGGTCACGAGTGCGCCACCAAGGAATATGCCGATGGGAATGCTGCCCCAGGCAAAGAAGCGGTACACACTATTTACTCGTCCGAGTAATTGAGTCGGGATGATGCTTTGTCGAAGCGAGACAGTGATGACATTCCATAAGACTGCGAAAAAAGTTTCAATGGCTGTGAATACCCATGCAACCTGCCACGAACTAGTTGAACCTATGATGAGAAGAAAGATTGGGAATGTAACAAGTACGAGTGCCAGGGATGTTCCGCTTCCAATCTTCTTTGAAACTCGTGGACCAAATGAACCGCCAAGAATTCCGCCAATCGCTCCTGCTGTTCCAAGAATTGCAAAGATGAAAACGCTTGTGTTCAAAATTTCTTGAGCGAAGAGAATATAGACAGCGCCAACAAAGGAGCCGATGCCATTCATTACTCCCAAAATAATTGCCATAGGGCGCAGCAAAGTATGACCCCAGAGCCAAGAAAATCCCTCTTTGAGCTCTGCTCGAAAATTTGTTTTCTCTACCACTTCACTTATTGGCTTTGATCTAAATGAACCCGAGATGAGGGCAATGAGTGCAGCAGCGAGAAAGAATGATGCTGCATCAATAAAGAAGGGTAAGAAAATTGCGACTCCAACTAAGAGGCTTCCCAGTGGTGGTCCGATAAAGGAGTTTGTTAGTGCCTCCGCTGACCACATACGTCCATTAGCTTTTTCTAAGTTTTCTACCTCCACAACAGATGGTAAAAGTGTTTGTGCAGCGTTGTCGCGCAATACTTCAGCAAAACCAAAGAGCAGAGCGGATATAAGTGTGACGAAATAGAGAGTCCAATTTGTCTTCATATCTGTGATGCTTGTTAGTTCATTGAGAGATGGCAGTGAATCCCTGTGCATATATACAAATGCGGCAACAACTAATGTGAGGATGCCACGAAAAAAATCCATGGCGACGATAATCTTTTTGCGATCCACTCGGTCAGTAATTACACCTGCCGGAAGAGTGAATATAAGCCAAGGAAGGCGAGATGCAACTGCTGCCAAAGCAATCAGAAATGGTTCGCGAGTAATAGCGGATGCAAGCCAGGGGTATGCAACTGTGGAAATTCCATCACCCAGATTTGAAATGGCGGTAGCGCTCCAGAGTTTCCAATATGAACTACCGAGCTTTTTTCTCATCGCTACCTCCAATCCGTATGTATACCCTAAGATTTTCGGATGAGTAAACATTCAAGCGTAGATGCCGACTTTCTGGCACTTCCATTAGAGGCCACATCAGATACGGCAATCGCTGCTGCGCAATCACTTGGGGCATCACATGTTGATGTTCGAATAGAGAAGACTCGCACAGGTTTACTGCAACTGCGTGATGCAAAGCCTGAATCTCAAAGTGACGATTCAGTTGTTGGGCTTGGTGTTCGCGTTATCGTCAATGGCGCGTGGGGATTTGCTTCTTCACCATCTATCTCAGTTGCCAAAGCGAAAGAGTTAGCCACAATTGCAGTTGCGATGGCTAAGACAAGTAAGCCACTTGCAACGGAAGAAGTAGCACTTGCTCCAGAACCCATCTATGCAAAGAAGCAATGGGTATCAAGTTATGAAATTGATCCATTTGAAGTCCCTGATTCCGAAAAATTGGATCGTCTTGCATCCTTGAGTAATAAGTTATTAGTATCAAAATCTGTCAATCATGCAAGTGCATACACAATGTATGTAAAAGAGCAGAAGCACTATGCAGATTCATTAGGCACAAGTACTACACAACAAAGAGTTCGAGTGCAGACGCAAATTGAGGGTATTGCAGTTGGAGACCATGGCTTTGAATCCATGCGTACATTAGCTCAACCTGCAGGTTTTGGTTGGGAATGGATGAGCAATAACGTTTATGACTGGGATGCCGAAATTGATGAACTTCCAACACTGCTTGCCGAAAAAGTTGCTGCTCCTTCTGTAACGCCAGGAAAGTACGACTTGCTTATTCATCCTTCAAATCTATTTCTCACAATTCATGAGTCAATTGGCCATGCAACAGAACTCGATCGTGCAATTGGTTATGAAGCAAACTATGCAGGTACTTCATTTGCAACAGTTGATAATCTCAATACATTGCAATA
>CAMBGL010000031.1 GCA_945866155.1 Bifidobacterium breve | reverse complement strand
ACCCCAGTGAATGAATATTCCGAACTTGGCATCGGAAAACCATGTTGGTACTGGGCGATTGAAGCGTTCGAAATTCTTGTATTCCATGGTTATCTCCTTAGTGATGCTTTAGTGTGAAAATTCAATAACAGTAGGTCCCGGCACTTTTGGAGTCGGAATTGTCATTGAAATTTTGTCGCCATTGCGAGTGGCGCTTATCGCTGCGCCACCGAAAATAGTGGCTTTCTTATCATTGACCAGGCTTGCAGGAGCGCTAAATTCAACGTTTCCAGCAGCGTCAATATAGGCAAATACTGAATTGCCTTTCTTTGCCCAACGCACCCATGGCGTATCAGTTGCAGGAATTTCCTTGATTGCACGAGTTGCATAGACGGCGCCAGAATTTACTGCCATCCAATCGCCAAGTCCCATAAGAACTTTCTTTTGAATTTCTGGAATTTCACCTGATGCTGTTGGGCCAACATTGAGAAGGAAATTTCCACCGCGAGAAACAATGTCTAAGAAATGGCGAAGTGCGCTCTCGGTATTGAGTGAGTGCTGCTCAGATTCGACTTGGTTGTAACCAAAGGAGAGTCCGATGCCACGACAGTTTTCCCAAGCTGGAGCATTTTCACTATCTGCCATGAATTGATATTCGCTAGTTTCATAATCAAAGTGAGTCTCTTTGCCCCAGCGATCATTGACGACGCCATGGGGTACTTCTTTGTAGTAATAATCAAAGAGTGCAGCGAGTGAATATTCACCTTCACGTTTTGAAAAATCCGGCCATTGAATATCGTTCCAAAGAAGATCTGGTTTGTAGCGATCAATCAAATCAATAACATGTTTGTAGGCATACATTGAATATGCAGCATCAACCGGGCGTTGCATACCCTCGATACCTTGATTGTTATCAGATATTGCTGGCAAAGTTTTTGTAACTTCCCAATCAAGTCCACCTGAGTAATAGACAGCGAAGCGAATGCCTGCTTTGCGAACAGCAGTTGCAATATCACCGATGAGATCACGCTTTGGTCCGCGATGCACGGTGTTGCGTGTGCCCGTCCCGGGAGCATCCCAGAGCGTGATCCCATCATGGTGTTTAGAAAGTGGAACTATGTATTGCGCGCCTGCGTACGCAAATAACTTCGCCCACTCATCTGGTTGAAATTTTTCGGCCTTCCACATATCCAAAAGATCGTCATAGTCGCAATCATTGAAATTCTTCTTATGGAATTCACGTGCAGGTGATCCTTCGATACGAATAGTGTTGTAATACCACTCTGCATATGGATTGTGCTTAAACCACTCTTTCCAATCTTCAATTGTTCCAAGTTCACCAATTGGTTCACCCCATGCTGGAACTGAAAAAGCTCCCCACGAAACCATGAAACCTAGCTTCGCATCGAGAAACCACTCGGGAACTTCGCGCTCAAAGCGCTTGAAAACGTCCACTACCAATTCCGCAGTGATACTTCATCAGGGTTGGCGCTGAGGTCAAGAACAATCACAGGAATGAGACCGGAGAGATTCTTTCCGCGCACATCAATAATGATTTCACCATCAGGATCTTTGATAGAAATGTCATTGATGGCTGTGCGACGTGTGAATTTCAATTCTTCATTGCTACCAAGAATTTTTACTGACTTTACTCGTGCAACCTTGATTCCACGAGCGACAACTGATTCTGTTGGCATCGCAAATTGGTGTAGGTAGACAAGATTTCCATTTTGCGTACTTGGACCGTAGAACTGCCATGGCTCAAGTCCTGGAGTTACTCCAACGACGCTCTCTTTATTCACCTTCATCCACTTAGCAAGTTCGACCATGATGTCGCGCTCTTCTGGCACCAGTGATCCATCTTCGCGAGGTCCGATATTGAGCAAGAGGTTTCCACCGCGAGATACAACTTCAATCAAGGTACGTAAGATTTCATATGGTGATTTGAATGCTGTATCTGATGGAACGTATGCCCATGAATAATTCATCGTCATGCAACATTCCCAAGGTTCAGGAAGTGGTTGAGCAGGAATCCATTGTTCTGGTGTACGGAAATCACCTTGAGTAAAGAGGCGATCATTGATCAAAGTGTTTGGAGATAGTGAGCGAATATGGTCCCCAATATCTTTTGAGTTCCATTCTTCATTACTGCGCTCCCAGGCGCCGTCAAACCACAACATATCAATTTGACCATAGTTTGTAAGAATTTCAGTGAGCTGATCTTTTAGATACTTGCGATATCTCTGCCATTGTTCAGGAGTTCCCATCGGTGCGCTATCGCCAAATACGTAAGGAAGATATTCATCTTTCCAGGCTAAATAATCTTCATGTCCCCAGTCAGAAAGCGAGTAATAGACTCCAACCTTGAGACCCTCTGCGCGTACTGCATCAACGTAGGTACGCAAAATATCTCCACCAGCTTTTCCATATGGGGATGAAGTTATATTTCGATTTCCCACCTTTGATGGCCATGATGCCCAACCGTTGTGGTGCTTTGAGGTGAAAACTATGTATGCCATACCTGCATCTTTTGCCAGCTTTGCAATCTCTTTGGGATCCCACTTTGTTGGATTAAACGTTGCTGCAGTGGAGTGATATTGCTCCACAGTGACATCTTTTCCGCCAGGTAGTGAGAAAACTCCGCCCACCATTGGCCATGAAATTTCAATTCCCTGTGCACTGGTGTGATCCCAGTGAATAAACATTCCAAGGCCAGCACCTGTAAACCAGTTCTCACAACGCTTCTCATGCCCACTGATGAGGGGGTGATAATCATTCATGCGGGTGGCAAGCTTCTCTAGATCAAAAACTGTGCCTTCTGACATGAGTTCTTCCTTTACTTTGTTATTCCACCAAGGGCAATTCCCTTAGTGACGTACTTACTCAAAATGATATAAAGAATTACTGGTGGGATTGCTGCCATCGAAAGACCAGCAAATGTTGCACCAAGGTTTGTTGTGAAGTCTGCAGCAAATGAGAGCATTCCAACTGATATTGGTTGCGCTGATTGGCTCTGCAATAAAACAATTGCAATCTGACTATCGCCCCATGCCCAGATCAGAGTCAAAATTCCGACAGAGACGATCTGTCCAACTGACAGTGGAAGAACTAATTTTCTAAAAATCTTAGAGTTAGAAAGGCCATCGAGTAATCCTGCTTCCAAAACTTCACGAGGGAAATCTAAGAAGAATCGATTCATCAAGAGAAAAGTGGTTGGAATAGCGAGAACGCCATAAGCAACGCCAGTTACTATTGGTTTGTTGAGTAATCCAAATTGGTTATATGCCTTGAAGTAAGGAATTACCAGCAAGATTGTTGGTACAACAGTGCCAGATAAGACAGTGATCATCACAGCGCGATTTTGCTTTAGTGACAAAAATATTGTGAAGTAGGCAGCAGGCACTGCAACAACGAGTGAAACGATGAGTGCAGTCGTAACAAGTAATCCTGTATTTATGAACCAGACACCGATTGTTCCCTCATCTGGCCCAGCATTCCATGCACCTGAGAAGTTTCCCCAATTTGGCTTAAAAATTAGGGCTAATGGTTTTCCGTAGATATCACTCGTATCTTTTGTTGCAAAGAGCATGATAAAGAAAAAAGGTATAAGAACGAGAACAGTCCAACCCCATACACCGAGTTGAGCAAAGAATTTAGCGACCAGAGCCTTCATTACTGCTGCTCCGATCTACTCAAGCGAATTCCAATAGTTCCAACAATCATCAAGAAGATTCCAGTAACAACTGCCATGGCGGCAGCCGTTCCAAAGCGTCCATATCTAAATGCCTCTTTATAAGCCAAGATTGGCAAAATAGATGTTGAATCAGAGGGGCCACCATTTGTCATCGCCCACACAACTGTAAAGCCATTGAAGGTCCAGATGATTTGAAGTGTAAAGATGGTCATCAAAATCGGACGAATCAGTGGCAAAGTAATTTTTGTAAATTGCTGGCGCACATTTGCACCATCTACTACTGCAGCTTCACGTAGTGATACCGGAATTTGCTCGACTGCTCCAAGGATGACAAGAAATGCAAAACCTACAGCGCTCCATACACCTACAAAAATTACTGGGTAGAGCGCCGTATCTGAACTTGCAAGCCATGCGTAAGCATTACCTAAACCCAGCTTGCCTAGAATTACATTGACGACTCCACTTTCGGGCTGAAAGCTACTGCTCCAAAAGATTGCCACCGCTGTTGGCGGAGCAATTCCAGGAAAAAACCAGATAATTTTCATCGCTTTGTGACCGCGCACGTTGGCACTTACTGCAGCTGCTAATAGTGTGGCAATTGCGACAACTAAGAAAGCAACGGAGAAGGCGTAAAAAATTGTAATACGCGATGAATAACGCATCTGTGCATCTGAGAAT
This sequence comes from Bifidobacterium breve, assembly GCA_945866155.1. GTDB lineage: Bacteria > Actinomycetota > Actinomycetes > Nanopelagicales > Nanopelagicaceae > Planktophila. The sequence goes on along the minus strand of CAMBGL010000031.1, from coordinate 6,214 downwards.
AGAAATTTATAATTATCAAAGCCAACTGGCTCTAATGGACCAAGACCACCCCAGCGAGAGACGCTGAGCTGAATTGAGTTGATCATTGGCAATGCAAGGAATACAAAGAGCAAGACAAAGACAGGAATCAAGGTGATTCGTGCACTACGTACGTTTATTGCATTGAGGCCAATGCGAGCCTTTTTCTTAGGGGAAAAAAGAGTTCGGCCCTGAGTGATTGAGGTTGATACTTCTTTTGAAGGACTTTCGTTCTTCACTGACATTTCTTCCTCAATTCAACTCAGGGCCGAAGCCTATAATTACATACGGAAATTGCTATATACGAAAGTTCGGCTTAGAGGCCGTTCTTGCGTACATCTTCGAGCTTGGCCTGTTGAGCCTTAGCAATTTCTGCAGATGTTGTCTTTCCTTCTTGCAACTTCTGGATCAATGGATTTATGAAAGTCTGGCCATATGCACCAGGTACTTCAGAAGTCCATCCTGATTGTGATCCGTAAGCAGCAACAAGTGCTAATACATCTTTCACGCCTTGTGGAACCTTTGTATATAGAGATTGTGGAATTGTTGTAACCACTGGAAGGTTTCCTGCAGCTTCTAGTGCACCAATTCTTTGTCCTTCATCGCTCATGAAATAGCGAAGTAGTTCAAGTGCCCACTCTTGGTTATTTGACTTGATAGGAATACCAAATGCATCACCGTAATACGGTGTGTAAGTTGCTTTCTTTCCGGCTACAACTGAAGGCAATACTGCAAGTCCTGGTGTGAACTTCATTGTGCCCTTCTTTGTATCTGATTCAAAAGCACCGCCAGGCATCCATGTTCCACCAAGGAGCATGCATGACTTACCGGCTGTGAAGTAAGCAGTTGCTTGATCTAGATCCATACCAAGGTAACCGTTTTGGTAAACGCCACCCTTGGCAATTGCACCAAGTGCATCAAGAGTCTTGAGGATTCCTGGATCTGTCCACTTTGCTGTAACAGGAACATCTGACTTGTAGCTATTGATGTAGTTGTTGAGAGCCTTAGCAGAAACAGCTGTTGGCATCATTGAGTCAAACATCCAAGAAGCTTGGAAGTTTGTCTTTCCACCAATTGCTAGACCGGCATAACCAGCCTTCTTGCAAGCCTTACCAAATGCAACTAGTTGCGCAACAGAAGTGAAGTGTCCGCTAGCAGGAACAATTGCCTTTGATTTCGCAATTGCATCTGGATTTGTCCAAAGAACGTTGTAATACACAACAACGTGTGGTGTTGCATAGTACTTACCATCTGCTTGCTTTAGAGCAGCAGCTGGTGGACCAATGCGAGCAACAGTGTTATCTGCTGCAAAGATTCCGTTGAGTGGAACAAGTGCCTTGTTCTTAACCATCTGTGTATACACATTTGAGTTCAAAGGAAGAAGTGCAATATCTGGTGCACCATCAGATGAAATTACCTGAAGGTTTGGTCCACCCTTTGCTTCATTTGTGATTGGTGAATATTTGATAGTGACATTTGGATACTTCTTTGTAAATGCCGCTGCAACTGCGTGCCACTCTTCTTCTGGACGATCTCCAGTTGTTTCATGCTGAACTGTGAGTGTTACCGGTGCTGTTCCTAGGGCTGCACTCGCTGGGGTAATCGAGAGACCACTAAGTACTAATGCAAAAGCTGATGAAACCGCACTAAGTGCGACCACAGACTTTCCGGAGACTCGGAACGATGACTTCATTCAAACTCCTTCTATAACGAATGTAACCTCGCTCTATAAAAAACCCCACGAGTAGGCTTTTCTATAGCGCAGAGGAACAGCTCCAGGGTTTGGAACTGCATAGGGAAATCTTGGAGTCTTTTAAGGGATTTGTCTATAGGATATTGGATAATTCTCAGGAAAGGTTTTCAGATGCGCATTGCTCGAGTGGGTGAGATTGGCCAGGAACGACCAGCGGTTTTGGTTGGCGAGGATGCAATATTTGTTGATTCGCTTATCCCGGATTGGGATAGGCAGAGCCTTAGTGATGGTGCCTACCAGAGAGTTAGTAGCGCAGACTTATCAGCACTGCCCCGTTCTGTTATCAAATCGTTACGAATCGGTTCACCCATTGCCCATCCCACAAAAGTTATTTGCGTGGGACTCAATTATTTATTACATATCAAAGAAACCAATGCTGCTACGCCACCTGAGCCAATTATCTTTATGAAAGCCCCCGATAGTGTCGTTGGACCTAATGATCCAATCGTTATTCCACCTGGAAGTTTGAAAACAGATTACGAAGTAGAGCTTGCAATTGTTATTGGTAAGCGTGCGCTCTATTTGAAGGATCCAAAAGATGCTGCGCAACATATTTTGGGTTACACAATTTCTCAAGATGTGAGTGAGCGCCATTGGCAAATTGAACGCTCTGGTCAGTGGATGAAGGGAAAGTCTTTTCCAACATTTAATCCCATCGGACCATGCATTGTTACGGGAGATGAGATAAATCCTCATGACTTGCGCCTATGGTGCAGCGTTGATGGAGAGATGCGCCAAGATTCACGAACAAGTGATCTTCTCTTTGGTATTGATCACATCGTTTGGTACATCAGTCAGTTCATGGAACTTTTCCCTGGTGATGTTATAAATACTGGGACACCATTTGGTGTTGCAATGGGATTGAATCCACCGAAATATCTAAAGCCCGGTCAAGTAGTAAAGACTGGAATTGAAGGTATTGGTGAAATTGAATCAATCTGTATGGAACACCTCGGGTAGCGTTTTCCACCATTCACCTTCGGCGCGATCTTCCATAGGTGCCTGCATCGGAATTGTTAGTGACCACCACTCTTGAGTCTTTGGGTCATCACCCATTGCTTTCATATCGCCTTCGTAATCTTTTCCTACATATTCAAAATATGAAAAGAGAAGATCGCCATGGCGATAAATTGAATAGTTTTGAATGTGGCTCTTGCTAATCTGAGCAAGAATCTCAGGCCATACTGCAGCATGAATGCGCTCATATTCTGCGCGAGCACCCGGTGCAATACTGATGACAGAACCTACTCTTTTCATTTTCTCTCCATCTCTAAAGGCGATAAGCCTTGATAGCTGTTTTATATTTCAAATCATCAATCTCTGTTTGCGAGAAATCTTTTATAAGTTCTAACTGTGCTTTCCATACAGTGTCGTAATCATTTGCCATGCTCGAGAAAGGCCAATCACTTCCCATCATCATTCGTGAAGTCCCGAATGATTCCTTCATCGCCATGACGTATGGACGCCAATCTTCGATAGTCCATTTTTCCCAATCAGATAAGACATTGAGACCTGAGAACTTTGTGTAGACATTAGGAAATACTGCAGCCTTTTGCATTTCAACTAACCAATCATCCCATTGCCCGCCCTTAATATCAGGTTTAGCAAAGTGGTCAACAATGATGGTGAGGTTTGGGTGGCGCTTCGCAATTGTTGGAACATTTCGAGTGTGCTCTGGCTTTATCGCAACATAATCAAAAGAGAGATTTCGAGATGCTATTTCGCCTAAAGTTTTGAGTACTGGTTCGCGCACAATCCATGCATCATCAGATTCGTACTTTGGATTTCCATAATCATGTGTCAGGTTTCGAACACCTTTGAAGAGTGGGTTCTTGGTGAAGATATCGAGGGCTGCAATCGCTTCCTCGGTTCTATCCAATGGAACCCACCCGACTATTCCAGCAATCTGGGGATTCTTTGATGCGGAATGAAACATATAAAAAGTGTCATCGTAGGTATCTGCGGCTTGAACATAAACAGTTCCGGTGATCCCAAATTTTGCAATGGAAGGATTGACCTGCTCTTGCACATAGTCATGGCCAAGTAGATGAGTAATATCTGGAGTGATCCATGAATACTCGCGTTCAGAATATTTCCACACATGTTGGTGTGCGTCGATAAATGGTTTTTGACTCATAGTGATTTCTCCATTGCTAACTTACAGAACACGGTGCTTATCCCAAACAGAACGAACACTCTTTCCTTCAAGCAATTCCTTGAGCACAGTGCTCTCGCGTCGCGCTCGCTCATTTGCCAAAGTAATAACCTCATCAATTTTCGATGCTGGAACAACTACAACTCCATCGTTATCGGCGACGATGAGATCTCCCTGATAGACCTCTACTCCCCCACAATTCACGCGCGAATGAACGCTGCTCACTTTCATGCGCCCTTTGTAATCAAAGGGCAGAGTTCCGATTCCGAAAGCGCTAAATCCCACGGGCAATATCTCTTGAGTATCGCGAAGTGGGCCATCAGTAACTACGCCATTAGCTCCTCGACCTTTAGCCGCCGTTGAAAATAGCTCGCCCCAGAAAGCAGACTGTGTGGAATGGCCTGTTGCAACGATTGCGACATCGCCAGATTGCAATGAATCAAGGAAGTCAATTGCCGGGCCGTAAGGATCCTGTGGATCAAAATCATTTCCTTCTACAAATTCAATAGTGGATGCATAACCCATAATTTTCATTGATGAAACTAGTGGGGTCACTGAACGCGACATTACATTGCTGCGAATTCCAATGAGGTCGAGTGAATCAGAGACTAAAGCGCTTCGAACTCGAGGGTCAACCTCTAAGCCACTTCGCAATACGAATGGTTGAGCGCTCATTAGTTAGCTCGCAAGGATTTTATTGATCTCGGCAGCAAAGAAATCGCGAACGGCAATACCCTCATCGACATATTTACCGTGGCTAAAGAAGCCATGAATATGCCCTTCGTAGTCTTTGTGGACAACATAGTTACCAGCCTCTTTGAGTTTCTTGGCATAGAGCAAGCCATCATCGCGAAGCACATCGTATTCAGCAGTAATAATGACAACTGGTGCAAGACCAGCTAAAGACTTGGCAGTATGTGGCACTGCATAAGGATTGTTCTTGTCTTTCTCATTCAAATATTGTTCCCAAAACCAGATCATTCCGCGGCTTGAGAGGCCGTATCCTTCTGCATTGTTTTTATATGAGGGTGCTTCAAAATCTAATCCATTGGCTGGATAGATAAGTAGTTGATAAGCAAGTTTGATTTTTCCTTCATCGCGTGCACGAAGTGCCACACCTGATGCCAAGTTACCACCGGCGCTATCTCCACCAACGCCAATCTTATTTACATTGATATTGAGGTATGCCCCATTTGCTGCAACCCATTCCAAAGTTTCATAACAATCATCATGTGGGATTGGAAATTTATGTTCAGGTGATTTTTGGTAATTGACAGAGACAACTACTGAATTTGTCTTCTTAGCGAGTGAGACCAGTTGTGAGTCATATCGATCAATATGGCCAAAAACCCAACCGCCACCGTGATAATAGATAAAAGCGTTGAAAGGTCCCGGACCTTCTGGTGTGTAAATGCGAATAGGAAGATCAGCTGTAGCAGATGAAATGAAGCGGTGATCAATGCGCACTCCGCTCTCGATAGGCCCCGCCATATCTACCTCTTCATGGCCGCCATATCGAGCTTTTGCGCCAAGGTCCCAAGCCTCTGGAAGGTTGAGCGCTTTCATGCGATCTAAAAGTGTTTTAGCTTGGGAATTGAGTGTCATGGATACACCTTACTTTCGAGCGAGTAATTCATCTAGTGCATCCCAGACAGAATCTGGGACGACTTCATTGAATGCAGCGACATTGGCATCGACTTCGGCCGAGCTTCGACTTCCAACTAATAGTGCTTTGACCGCTGGATGGCGAAGTGGATATTGAAGTGCTGCACTTGATAGCGAGATACCTTGTTCTTTTAGGAAATCAGAGATCATCCTTGCTCGGGCAAGAATTTCATCACTCGCAGGGGCGTAGTCATAGGTTGCACCCTTTACTGGGTTTGCAAGGATGCCTGAGTTATAAACACCTGCAGCTAATATGGAAACTCCCTTAGCAAGGGCTGCAGGCAATAAATCTTGCGCTCCACTTTGATCCAATAGTGTGTAGCGCCCAGCAAGTAAGACAATGTCAATATCAGTCTCTTTTACAAATCGAGTTGGGATTGCAATCTGATTCATTCCAATACCGATTGCCTTAACAATTCCTTGGTCACGCATTTTTGCTAGCGCTGGATATGCCTCTTTGATTGCAACATCGGCGTGGCTATCTGGATCATGTACAAAAACGATATCGATGCTATCGAGGCCTAAGCGCTCTAAACTATCTTTGAGCGAGCGCTCAACACCTTGAGCTGAATAATCAAATTTTCTTTCAACACTAGGGTCAGCGTCAGCAAAATCTGGATCAG
>CAMBGL010000030.1 GCA_945866155.1 Bifidobacterium breve | reverse complement strand
AGAGATACCAAGAGTGATGATCCCATGCGCACATGGTTTATAGATAATTGCAATCCAAATAATTTTTCAGGCAATATCTCTGAAGCGATGAATGGGGCAGATATCTTTATTGGTGTCAGCGCACCGAACGTTATTTCCGAATCCGATGTGGCCTCTATGTCAAAGGGTTCAATAGTTTTTGCACTTGCTAATCCAGATCCTGAGATCGATCCAGTTATTGCTCGTAAGTATGCCGCAGTTGTAGCAACGGGTCGAAGCGATCAACCAAATCAGATAAATAATGTTTTAGCATTTCCTGGAATTTTTCGAGGCTTGCTTGATGCAAATGCGAGCAAAATTACTGATGAGCTTCTCATCGCTGCTGCACATGCAATAGCTGATTGCGTTTCCCCGGAACAACTCAATGCCTCATTTATTGTTCCCAGTGTTTTTGATCCACACGTTGTTACCGCCGTTGCGGCAGCCGTAAAGAAGTCCGTATGATCGAGCTAGCTGCTTCCTTTGATGAGCAATTTTCAACACTTGCTCCAATAATTCTCTATCTCATTGTTGGCGTAATCGTTTTTGTTGAAACAGGCATTTTGCTAGGTTTCTTCTTACCCGGTGATTCAATTCTCTTCAGTGCGGGGTTAGTGGCCGCGGCTCATAGTGAAGCAAACATCATCATCCTGGTAACAATCATATTTATTGCCGCATTTATGGGCGATCAGGTTGGTTTTGTTCTAGGTCGATTAGTTGGCCGGCCCTATCTAGAGCGTCATTCTTCACCTCGAATAAAGAAAATGATTGAACGCTCGGAACGTTTTTATGAACACACGGGATGGTGGGCAGTTGTTGCAGCACGCTTCTTCCCATGGCTTCGTACATTTGTTCCACCAATTGCTGGTGCCTCATATATGAATTACTACAAATTTCTTAGTGCAAATGTACTTGGTGCACTCTTATGGGGCGTTGGAATTACATTGGCAGGATATTACGCAGCCGCACTGCCTTGGGTAAAGACGTGGTCTTACGCGATTGCAGCATTCTTTATTGGGGCGTCGCTGGTTTCCGCACTCTGGAACTACTTGCGCCACCGACGATAACGCCAAGGTATGTCATAACGATTCCACTAATGAGATACGCACTGATTTGAACACCATCTGTTGGATATAAAAAATCGATTGCAAGTGAACCAACTAGTTGACCGCCAACACTAAAGAGAGTGAAATTTAGTACTCCAAGATGTTGAACAATTGTTGAAGAGAAAGCAATATAGATAACTCCAATTACTCCACCGGTATATATCCACCATGGCCCACTTGGTAACGGAACAAGTTCAATCCTTTTGGCAAGAATCATGACAATGAGTAGTACTACTAAGAATGTCGTTCCCATAATAAAATTGAGCAAAGAAGTGGTAAAGCTCTGCTGGGAATATTCATTGATCTCCCCGTTCATTGCCCTCTGAATTCCACCAAGAGCACCAGTAATTACTCCAAGAAATACCGCAAATTTTGAGAGGTTACTTGCGTCAAGTCGGTCAAGTACGGAGAGCAGAACAGCTAAAACAGTAATGAGCGCGGCGGCAACCCGACGCTTTGAAAGTAATTTCTTTCCACCACCAGTAAGACCAATACGATCCACAATGAGTGAAGCGGTTGCTTGTCCTGCAATTGATGCTACTGAAAATATTGCAACACCAATCAATGGAACGATATGAGTTTGAACGGCAACCCAAGTTCCGCCAAGCATGCCTGCAAAAAGTTTCCAGCGAGCGATTTTTTTCTCTTGTACTGCTACTCGTAAATTACGAATTCCCTCCTTAATCGAAGGATTAAAAAGAGAGATAAAAATAATGATGACTAGTCCTGAACCAAAGGAAACTAATGCTGCCTCTAACCCATTTCCGAGTTGATACGAAAGTTCACCATTTGCGCGTGCTTGAAGCGCAATTAGTATCCCCGATAGCGCCGCTAAAAAATCAAGGCGCATTAAGCGTGCGTACCGTGAAACTCTCTCTTATCTGCAATCCAGTCCATGAGTGCAAAGAGAACACCTGAGGCAACAAAGGTTAGGTGGATAACAATTCTCCATTTAGTGCCTCCTCCTACCTGATCTTGGCCAGAGAGTTCAATGAAATCTTTGAGGAGTTCGATAACAGAAATAGCAACGAGTGAACCAATAAGTTTAATTTTCAAACCGCTGAAATCGATAGTACCCATCCAGTGTGGTCGATCTTTAGATTCTGTCGCAACATCGATTCGAGATACAAAGTTCTCGTATCCCGCAAAAATCACCATAAGAATCAAGTTGGCGAGAAGTGTTAGATCAAGGAGTGCAAGTAGATCCAGAGTGAAAGATTGAGGTGTTGCGTCACCGATTTTTTCTGCTAAATGTATAAATTCGATAATAAATCGGTAGCCAAGCAGCACCAAGGCACCGACGAGACCAAGATAGAGGGGCGCTAAAAGAAATCGGGAACGGAAGAGGATAACTTCGATGAAGTGTGAAATTTTGCTCATGTGCAAACTTTATCCTAAGGCTCGACTTTGAGCGTAGCTTCTAACCACTCTTCTTCGCGGGTGTTGAACTCCTTATGGGCTTTTGATAATTTCTCTGTAACTTCTAACAGGTGGCCAGAATCTGACCCAGCCTCTTGTTGCTCTTTCTCCAATGTGGCAATGAGCTCCTTTAGTTTTTCAATCTGTCGCTCTAACCTAACGATATCTTTCTTTATCTGGCGCTGTTCAGCAGCATTTGATTGACTCTTTTTCGGAGTATTGGATGCGATTGCAGCATTAATAGATGCTTCGCGTTGCTCCAAATACTCATCAACACCGCGAGGAAGGTCTCGAACTTCCTTATCTCCAAGTAAGCCAACAAAGCGATCACATACTCTTTCTAAAAAGAATCTATCGTGGGAAATCACGAGAAGTGTTCCCGTATAACTATCGAGTAAGTCTTCAAGTTCGTTGAGAGTTTCAATATCAAAATCATTTGTAGGTTCATCAAGTAATAACACGTTCGGGCTATCCATCAATAAACGGGTGAGTTGTAGGCGACGTCTCTCTCCTCCAGATAAGTCACCGACAGGAGTCCATTGAGAATCACGATCAAAACCTAATCTCTCACATAACTGTGAGGCAGAAAGTGATTTTCCTTTACCTAGCTCAATATGGTTTGCAACTTTTTCAACAGCTTCAAGTACGCGCCATGTTGGATCGAGTTCAGTAAGGTGCTGAGTAAGAAATGCAGATGCAACTGTTATTCCTGTAACTAATTTGCCACCACTTGGTTTTAGCTCACCGGCTAGCGTACGCATCAATGTTGTTTTGCCAGCGCCATTGACGCCAACAATTCCTATTCGATCACCTGGACCAACATTCCAAGTTAGGTTATCAATAAGTTCTTTATCGCCGATTTTTACTTGCATATGGTGCGCTTCATAAACAGTATTTCCTAGACGGTTACGAGCAAATTTTAGAAGTTCAGTTTTATCGCGTGGAGCTGGTTCGGCAGAGATAAGTTCATTAGCGGCGTCTACACGAAATTTTGGTTTTGTTGTACGTGCAGGTGCGCCGCGACGCAACCATGCCAATTCTTTTCGAATTAGTGCGTTACGACGACCATCAAGTACAGATGCTTGGCGTGATCTTTCTGCCTTCGCTAAAACATAGGCCGAATAACCACCGTCATATTCTTCAATTTTACCTCCGACTACTTCCCAGGTTCTATCTGTGACTGCATCTAGAAACCAACGATCGTGAGTTACAACTGCAACAGCTAAGTTTTTGCGATTATTCAGATGCTCTGCGAGCCAAGCAACGCCTTCAACATCTAAGTGGTTCGTCGGTTCATCGAGCAGAATTAGGTCAAGGTTTGCAATAAGTAACTTTGCAAGGCCTACCCGTCTTTTCTCTCCTCCTGATAATGATTCAAATTTTCTTTCAAATAAGTGATCATCAAACCCACCGAAGAGTCCAGTAAAGACTTCGCGAATTCCTGCATCACTTGCCCATTCATGAGTTGCTGTATCCCCAAGAACAACATCGCGAACAGTGCTTTCTGGATCTGCATAATCGATTTGCGAAAGTATTCCAATGTGCGCGGAGTTTGATCTGGTAACACGTCCGCTATCGGGTGATTCAATCCCTGCGATAACTTTCATGAGTGTACTTTTGCCACAACCATTTCGACCAACAATGCCGATTCGTTCGCCTTCAGATATTCCAATTGAGACGCTATTTAATAGCGCTTTGATATCAAAGGCCTTGGAGACCTCTTCAATGTTTACAACGTTGCGCGCCACGGTAGGAGAGCGTACCTTTGAAGCATGGCTATCACTGACCGCGAATACGCACTTGAACTCGATCGAAATGACCCATTAGCTCATTTTCGTTCGCGATTTGTAATTACTGACCCCGATATGTGTTACCTCGATGGAAATTCGCTAGGTCGCTTGCCGCATTCAACTGTTATTGCTGTCAATGAATATATGACGCAGGAGTGGGGCCGCGAAGTAGTAACAGGATGGAGCCACTGGGTAGATGAGGCACAACCAATAGGAGATCTCATTGGACGTTCGGCATTGGGTGCTGGTCCAGGACAGATGCTTGCCTGCGATACAACGTCTGTAAATTTCTATCAATTAGCACTTGCTGCCATTAATGCTCGTCCTGGTCGTAAAACGATAATTACAGATGCAGCTAATTTTCCAACGGATCGATATATTCTTGAAGGAATTGCAAAACAACTTGGATTAAATCTAGTAATTATTGATAATGAAAGCGCTGGTTCAGCAGATTGCGAACGTATCACACCCGAAATTTTAGAAAAATATCTCAGTGACGATGTAGCTCTGGTTACGCTAGAAGTTATTCAATATAGATCTGGTGCTCGAAACGATATCAAGTCATTAACGGATCTCACGAGAAAATATGGCGCGCTTCTCTTATGGGATGCAAGTCATGCCGTTGGAGCTATAGAAATGAATCTCGATTCAAATGGCGCAGACCTCGCTGTTGGCTGTACATACAAATATGGAAACTCAGGTCCTGGATCACCAGCATGGTTATACGTGAACAAAAGAATCCAAAAAGAATTACAAGTTCCAATCCAAGGTTGGTTCTCACAAGGTGATCAATTTGGAATGGGGCCAGTCTTCGAGCGCGCCGAAGGTATCCGTGGTTACCAAATTGCAAGCCCCTCACTTATGGGACTTCGTTGTGTAAAGAGCGCCTTCAAAATAATTGAAGAGGCAGGTATCGATGCAATCGCTTCTAAAGCGGCAATAGGCACTCAGATGATGATTGATTTATACGACGCATGGCTTGCAGATCTAGGAATCACGCTTCTAACATCACGAAATGCGAAAGAACGTGGTGGTCACATCACTCTTGGTCATCCCGATGCGGCGCGAATATGTATTGCACTTCGTCAATTCGCAAATGTCATTCCTGATTACAGAACTCCGAATTCAATACGTCTAGCAATCTCTCCCCTACCTACTTCATATGTTGAGGTATGGGATGGATTCCAAAGAATTAGAGATCTAGTGGCATCGCGCCAATTTGAAAAAGTTGAAGAAGGCGGTTCACGAGTCACATGAGCGAAGAAAACTTTGATTCTGCACTTACGTACACTTCTTATTTAGCTATTGATGAATTACTGAAGTTACAACGTCCTCTTTCAGTTGGACCAGAGCATGATGAAATGCTCTTTATTATCATTCACCAAACTTATGAGTTATGGTTCAAAGAACTCATCCATGAGTTTCAAGCGGCTCAAAAATCTTTAGAGGCTGGCGATACTCACTATTCACTCTCTTTATTGAGCCGAATCCGAACAATTATGAAGGTATGTGTTGCACAAATTGATATTTTGGAAACAATGACACCACTTCAATTTAACTCATTCCGAAGTTATTTATCTTCATCCAGTGGTTTCCAATCAGCACAATTTAGAAAAGTGGAAGCAATCCTTGGGCGACGCGATAGCAAAATGGCGGGACACTTACCTGTTGATATTCAAGCCGAGATTGCAGTGATTACTAATGGCAACTCCCTTTGGGATTCCTTGCTTGTATATTTGAGCAAACAAGGTCATCCAGTACCAAGTGAAGTCCTAGATCGTGACAAGAGCAAAGCTTATGAAACTAATGCTTCTGTACAAGATGTGTTGCTAGAGATACACAGAAATAGTCCCGATAGTGCAATGGTGTGTGAGCGCCTTGTTGATATTGATGAAGGAATTCAAGAATGGCGATACCGCCATGTAAAGATGGTGGAGCGAACTATCGGCCACAAAATGGGTAGTGGCGGATCCAGTGGTACTAGTTACTTACATAGCACTCTTTTCAATCCTGTATTTGTTGATCTATGGGAGATTAGATCTCGCTTTTAGTGCTCTAAACCAATAACAACGATTTCTTCCAAAGGTTTGCGTACCCTAGGAGCTAATTCGCGTTGCGCAGTTGCTTCATCTAACTGTTCGACTCCAGATTGCTTTCCTATCGCAACGACAACGACTGGGATTAACCCAGGTGCTATCGAAAGATTGCGGATCGCTATATCTTTTTCAAATCCTGCCATTTGGTGTGCAACATATCCACGGCTGTGTGCTTCAAGTGTAAATTGAGAAACTGCAAGCGCACAGTCATACATATATGAATTATTCTCACTTCCATCTTCATTCTTTTCAACTCCAGCAACTAGAGCTAGTAGCGATGCTCTCTTTGCCCAGCCTTGATTGAAAGGGCGTAGTGATTCCAAAATATTTGGAAATACTGAGTCTCCACGTTGGCCAACAAAGAAGCGCCACGGTTGTAAATTATTTGCTGATGGCGCCCATCGCGCTGCTTCGAGTAGCGCTCTTATTTCATCCGGCGATAGCGTTACAGATTCGTCGAGTGAGCGGGGGCTCTTTCTCTCTGCAAGTAAGGGATAAATCGGTACAGATGTGTTAGCGCTCATAAAGCGCAATTATATATGAGGTCTAGAGTGGGCGCGACTTCGTAATTACTACTTTCTCTCCATATGCAGTAGCTGCAATTTCAATTCTTCTATTTCTATATTTTTCTGATGCGCCAGAGATAAGATGCTCAAATCGTGTTTCACCTTTTATGAGTTCCCTCAGTTGGGCTGCATCAGTCTGATTGCCAAAAACAGGTTCCGCTTCTTTTACGATTTCAGTAACAATATGAGGATTTAAAAATCGATAAACAAGTCCAACTCGGCGCAATCCTAAATTCGCAACGTGGCGCAGGCCGCGGTTTACGTGATCTTGAACAATCAATCGCACGTATGTCAATTTTGCGGGCCTATTCGTATTTGATTTTATTGCTAACTCGAAGAGAATTTGTGCAATTTCGGCTCCTCCATTTGAGGCCGGTAATTCTTTACATTTTTTCGAGAGACGCTCACGTGTTCCGGAATCTTGTAATTGGCGCACTTTTTCAGTGATATCAGCTAAATTGCTTTGATCAGCCCTTAGCGCGAAACCTTTGTCATGACACCACTGAGCGCGGGCTTCCTGATCATCTGTTCCTCGAATATTTGAGACAAAGACTGTTGGGATTCCAGCAGGTAATAGCTCATGTACTCCGTTATATCCTGTTGCACACACACCTGCATCAAATGCATGGAGTACATTTGCGAGTGGAAAATATCGTAATACCTTTATATCTAAACCATCTGGCGCTAATGATTTACCATTTTTATCTGTTGGCGCTTTTGTAAGTATTACCTGTAAATCTTTCCAACCAAGTAAACCTGATAACGCTGCGCTCATCTTCTCATTCACATCGCTATCGCCCGTACCTAATTGAACTAATACAGCTGGACGATTTAGATCTAGAGCTAATGCTCTGCGCGCATCTTCACGAGACATCGCATACGATGGTTGAAATAATGAAACTGGCGAAGTAAGCACTGCATCTCGGCGAATTGAAGTAGGCCCATGATCGTATTCGCGAGCAATATCTCCAGGTTCAATAATTTGATCCATCATGCGCGATTGCAAACCTAAAACAAATCTCTGTGGTTTTTTCTGCCATAAGCCACGACGAACCCAGACAAGGGCCAGATTTGAATTTGAATTTTTTGCAGCGATTACTCCTGGATAAGGAGCAACGCCGTCAAATGAGAGAACAGTTGCACCTGTCTCTTCTACTAAAGCGAGTAAGCGGTCGCGCAGATATTTATCCCATTTTTCGCGCGACATCCACCCGCGGTCGCGGCCGGGAATATATTCACAACGTATTCCCATATATGAAGGAAGGTCTGCAATTCCACCAGCCATTGAAACAATGATTGGATTTGCAATTTCTTTGAGTGCGACCGCGATTGCACTTGCGCGAGCTAAGTGGCCCATACCCACACCATTACTAGTTGCAAGAATTATGGTGGGCTTTGTCATGTTTCTTAGCCTACCGAATTGGGATGCTTATTTTCCTTAGAAAAGGGCTAGTAACTGTAATAGTCGCCCACATTCATCGGCAACTTTATTTCTAGCACTTTTTACGTACTTTCGAGGATCTACAATTTTTGAATCAGAGTTTAGAATTTCACGAATCTCATCGGTAAAAAGATGATTGAGGTGTGTTGCAATATTTACCTTACGCATTCCAGCTCTAACTGCCCTTTGTAAATCTTCATCACTTACCCCAGATGATCCATGAAGAACCAACGGGACACTTACAGTCTTGGCAATCTGAGAAATCAATTCAAAATCTAAAGTGGCATCACGAGTTGTCATCGCATGTGAACTCCCAACCGCTACTGCTAATAAATCCACTCCTGTCGCTTCAACAAATGCTTGTGCTTCGACAGGATTAGTCCGAACACCTGGTGCATGAACACCATCTTTGCCACCAACTTCACCAAGTTCTACCTCGATTGTTGCTCCGTATTGCCGGCACAGCTGCGCCATCCGAATACTTGCCTGCACATTGCTTGAATAGTCCAACTTAGAACCATCAAACATAATGCTGTCAAAACCTAAATCGAGTGCTTCCTGAACTAACAATTCACTCTCCGCGTGATCTAGATGCAAGGAAACATTCACCAAAGAATCTTGCGCGATAGCCTTGGATGCAAGTGCAATTGGCTTGAGTGCGCCGTGGTAATCGACGCAATTCTGACTAATTTGTAAAACAACAGGTAGTTTCACTTTTTCTGCCCCAGCAACAATTGCTTCCGCATGTTCTAGAAGAATTACATTGAATGCCCCTACTGCAGCGCTATTTTTCAGTTCTCCTGAAATAATTTTAAGTGGGTTGAGTTGCGTCATTTTAGGCGATGATTATTTCTATTCCTAGTTGGCGTAATTCTTCTAGCATTTTTTCATCTGTTCCGGAGTCAGTGATAATCGTATTAATTTGATCTGCAGGGCAGATTGTGGCAAAAGCAGTATGAGTAAATTTCGAACTATCTGCAACGACGACGACTTTTTTGGAACGTTGCACCATTTGGCGATTTATTTTTGCTTCATCTTCATGGTTAGCGGCAGCGCCCATTATTGGATTGAAAGCATTTACACCAAGAAATGTAATATCGATATTTACTTCCTTCAGTACTTCTTCTGCAAAAGGGCCAGTCAATTCATATGATTGTGGACGCGCAACACCACCGGTTACAACAATCTTTATTTGGTGGCGAACAGTCAACTCTGCTGCAATATTTACTGCGTTTGTTACAACTGTTAGCGCTGGCGAATGTTCTTGAGTATCACTAGCTGCGAACTCTGATCTTGCAGCAAGCGCGCGTGCAACTTCGGTAGATGTTGTGCCACCATTGATCCCAATTATTTGATGGCGCGTAACCATTTCAGCAGCTACTTTTGCAATTCTTTGTTTTACTTTGTCATCTTTCGCTACCTTATAAGTAAGCGGCAATCCAAGAGAGCTGCCCGTTGCTACGGCTCCACCGTGGGTTCGCGTGAGTAATTGGCGCTTTGCTAGAACATCAAAATCTCGTCTGATCGTCGCAGCTGATACTCCAAGAATTCGAGAAGCATCATCGACTTCAACGCTTCCTTTTTCTACGACAAGTTCGAGGATGCTGCTAAGGCGAAGTTGGCGATTCATGCAGTTCTCCTCGCAAATGAATAGATATGCGCAAGCATATGATTGTTTATGCTCACTTTACTATATAAGCAGTCAAAATTTTTTGACTCTTTCCAATCACTCGCATATGGTTTCGCATTATGAGCGCCAAAGTTGCCTGCGAATATGCAGATGCAGAGATAGCGTCGCAGCCATCTGTCTGGGAGCAAGTTGCTGACTTCGCGTCAAGTTCACTCCATCTTTTTCCCGAAAAGGGCGAGAAGGTTGCAGTAGTTGGTTGTGGAAGTTCTTGGTTTATGTCGATGGCATACGCATCGCTTCGTGAAGCTGCTGGCCATGGTGAAACTGATGTTTATGTTGGATCCGAAATGAATTACGAACGTAAGTACGACAAAATTGTTTCAATTTCGCGCTCGGGAACAACAACCGAAGTTGTAAAGATGTTAGAAAAAACAAAAATTCCCTCTGTTATGTTGACTTCAGTCCATGGCTCACCTGTAACTGAGTATGCAACACATTCAATTGTTATGCCTTTTGCTGATGAAAAATCAGTACTACAAACTCGTTGGGCAACAGCTGCTCTTGGTTTATTACGAATGCATTTAGGATTTAATCTTCGTTCAATCATTAAAGATGCGCAAGAGGCACTCACATGTGACCTCGGTGATTTAGTCAATGTTGAACAAATAACTTTTCTCGGTCGTGGATGGACAATCGGCCTTGCGCAAGAAGCAGCGCTCAAAACTCGCGAATCTTCACAATTTTGGGCAGAGGCATATCCTGCACTTGATTATCGTCATGGACCGCTTTCAATTTCAGAGCCTGGGCGTGCTGTGTGGGCATTTGGTGAGATTCCAGATGATTTGATTCGTGATATTAAAAAAACTGGCGCTCTATTTGAAAGCAGCACGCTCGACCCAATGGCTCATCTAATCAAAGCACACCGAGTTGCTATCGCCAT
>CAMBGL010000029.1 GCA_945866155.1 Bifidobacterium breve | reverse complement strand
GGATCTAATCCTCCGATATTTGATGGTGCTGGAAAATCCATCACTGGTTCGCCTTTGAGGGCGCCTTTCATAAATGCCGTCCAGATGCGTGCAGGGAAAGTTCCACCTGTTACAGATGTAAGACCACCGATACCGTTGAGTGACTCACTTGCGCTATCTCTAAAAAATGCAACTGATGCCGCAAGTTGGGGGACATAACCACTAAACCATGCTGATGCATTTTGTTGGCTTGTGCCCGTCTTTCCTGCAGCTGGTCGACCAAGTGCAAGAGCTGCAGATCCTGTTCCACCATTTACTACGCTTTTGAGTGAGTATGTCAGGTCGGCAATAACTTCTTTACTAAATACTTCTTGGGTCTGTGATTTACCTTCATACAAAATACCTTTATTCGAACCCATGACTTGAGCGACTAAATATGGTTTGGAATAGATTCCCTGTGCTGCAAATGTTGCATATGCATTTGCAACATCAATTACGTGTGGGCTAGCAACACCTAATACAACTGATGGTGTTGGCATCATTGCAACGCTCTCTGGAATTCCCGCTCTGCGCGCTACATCGACAACATTGTCTGGGCCGGCTTTGATTCCTAGTGGCACATATATTGTATTTACTGAATGTTTTGTTGCTTCTAAAAGTGAAATTTGTCCCCAGCCTTCATCTCCATAATTAGATACTTCATATGGTTTCCCAGCATCATCAAATGTTTGTGGGCTATCACCATTCCACATAGATGTAAGTGGAATACCTGCTTCTAGTCCTGCAATTACCGCAAATGGTTTGAAGGTTGATCCTGCTAATGCAATCGCTTGTGTTGCATCACTGAGTTGTCGCTTCAGATAATCAGCACCACCGTAGAGTGCAATGATTTCACCTGTTCCGGGCCGTATCGCCACCAGTCCGATATGTAAATTCTCTGGGGCACCCTTTGGTGTTAATTTATTTACTGCATCAATTGCCGATTGCTGCGCTCGTTGATCAAGTGTTGTTCGAATTACTAATCCACCAACTAATAGTTGATCTTGGGAAAATCCTAATTTTGCTAATTCTTTCTGGACCGCTTCAATAACATGGCCTTTGGGCCCACTCAGTGAACCCGAGGTTGCACGTGGTGCAATTGTCGGATATTTCATCTTTGCTGCATCTTCTTCGGTAAGCCACTTCGCATCAATCATTCCATTTATTACATAATCAAAGCGTGCTTTGAGGCGCTCCTCATTGCCCTCTTTGAAAGCAGGATCGTAGAGTCCAGGCGATCTGAGAATACTTGCGATTATGGCTGCTTGAGAATTAGTGAGTTGTTCAACGTTTCGATTAAAATATTGTTGTGAGGCGGTCATAACCCCATACGAACCTCGTCCAAAATAAATGGTATTTAGGTAATTCTCAAAAATCTGATCTTTACTAAGAGAGTTTTCTAATTTGATGGCAATGACCAGCTCTTTTATTTTTCTTTGAATTGTTCGACTTGGGGACAAAAATGCAGTTTTTGCATATTGTTGAGTAATAGTTGATCCGCCTTGCAATGAACCACCGCGCAAATTATTGAATACCGCTCGCGCTATACCTGTAACACTAAATGCGCGATTGGAATAAAAGTTTCGATCTTCGGCTGCTAATACCGCATAACGAACATTGAGAGGAATTTTTGCCAGTGGAACTATCTGGCGGTTCTGTGTTCCCACTCGTCCAATCTCTGAACCATTGGAATATTGAATAATTGTGGCTTGGCTATTTACATATGCATTTGGATCTGGGATTGAGACAGTGAAGTAAGCAAGAGCAAAAAGGGTTGCAGCTGCGATAAATCCAAATCCACCAATGAAGATGGTTGATCGAATTAGAAACTTGCGCAGCATTTGTAAAGGTTACCCCTTCGCCCAATCTTCATCTTCCAAGGTGCGTACCCGACGGGGTGCCTTGCGCTCAATTCCATCGCCTAGAAGAAAGGATGCGCACAGGTGATTCCAAGAACATTCTCGGCAAACTTCAACGATGTAGACGCGAAACTCTCCAAATTCAATCTCCATTGCGGATAGTTCTTCAGGGGTTTTGATTCGACCTGAATATTGTCCCAATTGATCGCCGAATGTGTATCTGAGTTCAACTAAAGATAATTTTTTACACACTGGACAGTTTCTATTTACTTTCTCGCCATGAAACTTAGCGGCGCGCATCAAATATGGATCTGCATCGCACGCATCCACTGCGCCACGAAAGAGCGCTAATAAGGTGGCGTGCTTATCGAGTGTGTAGTCGATATAAGAGCGTAGAGATTTCATAAGGAGTAAAGAATAATCGCATCTTTCTTACTACGCTTCTCCTATGAGTCTCTGGGCACTTCTACGCCACCCACGGCTCTCGCGCTTGCTCTCAGTTCGTTGGAGTGGGCAGGTAACTGATGGGCTCTTTCAAAGTGCGTTGGCATCCTTTGTGCTCTTCTCACCTGAGCGCCAAGCCAATGCACTCAGTGCCGCACTTGGTTTCGCTGTAGTTTTATTGCCCTACTCAATTGTTGGACCATTTGTTGGAACTATTTTAGATCGTGTCTCACGACAACGCGCACTTTTTTATTCAAATACTGCTCGCGCAATCAACTTATCCATTGTTGCTCTTCTTATATTTAGTGGAAAAACTGGACTTGAGTTAACAATCTTTGTACTTATTGCTTTTGGTATCAACCGTCTTATTCTTGCTGGACTCTCTGCTGGATTACCACTACTTATAGAATCAAAATCTCTCATTTCAGCAAATGCACTCGCTGTTACAGGTGGTTCCGTATTAGTGGTTATTGGCGGTGGTATCGGTGTTGGGATTCGCGCACTAGTTGATTCATTTACTGTTGCAGATCATGCAGATTCATTACTCATTCTTATTGCAGCATTTGGTTACTTGACTGCTGCTTTGCTTACAACACGTCTAAATAAAGGTGAGATTGGGCCACTCTCACATGAGCGAGCGGCAGCAAGTTTTATGACTGGTATTCGCGATATGCGCGAAGGTCTTGGTTTTCTCCAGGAACATATCGATGCAGCACGAGGAATTGCTGCAACTGCCATACACAGGGGTGGACTTACGGCGCTTACATTGACGGCGCTTTTACTTGAAAGAAATACTTTTAACGATCCAAATAAACCAGAAGAGGGTCTCGCGGGTTTTGGATTCGCACTGAGTTTTGCTGGAATCGGCCTCACATTAGGCGCTTTTCTCGCTCCATACGGTGTCGCTCGATTCGGGCGACACAGGTGGATCCGACTCTCGTTATTTACAAGTGCTTTCTTTCCAATTATTTTAGCGGTACATCAAAGTCAAGTCACTCTGATTATTACTGCTTTCTTTACTGCATTTTGCGGACAGAATCTAAAAGTTACAAATGACGCACTCGTTCAATCAAAAATCGATGACTACTACAGAGGTCGTGTTTTTGCACTCTACGATGTCATCGTCAATGGAGCAATTGTTTCGGGGGCGATTATTGCCGCCTTACTACTTCCCGCATCAGGAGTTTCAGCGCTCGTGCCGCTACTTGTATCTCTTGCTTATTATCTTGGAGCGGTGCGTTTGTTACGCCCTTCAAAGTTTTTACAAATTACTTAGAATTCCACCATTTCAGTAATTCTTGCGTTGCAACTTCAACTCCAAGTTGTCCTCGCTCAAGACGCAATTCCATAAGAAAATCCATTGCTTGGCCAACCGCACGTGATGGTTTGAGATTAAGAATTTCCATAACTTGAGCACCATCTAAATCTGGACGAATTTTTGATAGCTCTTCCTGCTTCATCAAAACTGCGATCCGAGCTTCCAGGCTCTCATATGTTGCCGCTAAGCGAGCAGCCTTTGCTTTATTGCGGGTGGTGCAATCTGCGCGAGTAAGTACGTGAAGATGAGTTAACAATTCACCAGCATCGCGAACGTAGCGGCGTACTGCTGAATCACTCCATTCGCCATCACCATAGCCATGAAAACGCAGATGCAAGGCAATAAGTGTTTCAACTGCTTCAACTGTATGCCCATCAAAACGAAGCTCCTGTAAGCGTTTTTTTGCTAGTCGTGCACCTACGACTTCGTGATGATGAAAAGAGACTCCACCACCTTCAATAAGATTTCGAGTCTTTGGTTTTCCAATATCGTGTAACAATGCAGCAAGTCGAATAACAAGGTTCGGCCCACCCAAGCGATCTTCATGTTCAATCGCTTGTTCTAGAACAGTTATTGAATGTTCATAAACATCTTTATGGTGATGGTGTTCGTCAACTTCTAAACGAAGTTTTGGAATCTCTGGAAGCACGATATCTGCAAGGTCAGTATCGACAAGAAGTGTTATTCCAAGTCTTGGGTTTTGTGACATAAGAATTTTTGAAAATTCATCTCTAATTCTTTCAGCTGAGATAATGCTTAGGCGAGGCGCCATCTCTTTCATTGCTGCTAAAACATTAGGCGCTATTTCAAAATCGAGTTGGCTTGCAAATCGCGCGGCGCGCAACATTCGTAGTGGATCATCAGAGAAAGAATCTTCTGGTCTTCCTGGAGTTTGCAATATTTTCTTTGTTAGGTCGCCCAATCCGTCAAAGGGATCTATAAATAACGGGGTTGCTCCTGTAAGTTCGAGCGCCATTGAATTAACGCGAAAATCTCTTCGCGATAAATCTCCTTCGATGTTCTTGCCAAAAGAAACATCTGGTTTGCGAGAATCTTTCTCATAAACATCGCTTCGATATGTAGTTACCTCAACCGTTGTCTCGCCTAGTTTTCCTGCAACAGTTCCAAATGCAATTCCTGTATCCCAAACATGTTCTGCCCAACCATGCAGTATTTTTTTACTCTCTTCAGGTTTCGCATTCGTTGTGAAGTCCAAATCATTTCCAAGGCGTCCCAATATTGCATCGCGTACTGGGCCACCAACTAATGCCAATGTGTAGCCCTTGGCAGAAAATGCTTGTGCAAGGGAGCTCGCCAACGGCGCCCTCTCAATGAGGGAACGGATGGCTAACTCGCCTGCGGCTCCTAATGCACTCTTCACAATAGATAAGGCTAGAGCAGTACCCTTGCTTCATGATCCCGGCACCTGGTGCGGGCAGCGAAGGCACGAAGAAAAAGCGCAGGCGACGAAAGCCCGCACATCGCAGCCCCCTAAGTAATGAAAATGCAAAGCCAATAGATACTACAAACGCGCCTCAAAGTAAGAAAGGTGCACCAAAACCTTATGCCAAGCGCGTAGATGAAGTTAGTGCTGGTGGTTTAGTTATAAATAGAACTGGTGATCTGGGGCTGCTCATTGGTCGCTTTGATCATAAAGATCCAACGGGGACTCGATTGCTCTGGTCGCTACCAAAGGGCCATATAGAAGATGGTGAAACTCCTGAAGATGCTGCAATCCGTGAAGTAGCCGAGGAAACTGGAATCACCTCTGAAATTGCAAAATCGTTAGGTGTTATCGATTTCTGGTTTATGGCTGGTGGAAAAAGAATTCACAAAACCGTACATCATTTTCTTTTTCGCGAAGTTGGCGGAACACTGCAGGCTCAGGTTTCGGAAGTAGATGAAGTTGGATGGTTTCCACTTACAGAGATTGTGGAAAAACTGGCATACCCTGATGAAAAGAAATTGATTGCTCGCAGCGGGGAGTTAGTACCATGAAAAAGTTACTCACTTTTCTAGCGACATTTTTGATTATGGGAATCACTCTTCCTTCTGCAACCGCTGCTGAAAATGAAATAGTTGTTATTACAGAAGTTTCACATCGAAACTTTAATGGAGTATTCCGAGATGATTCGTTAGCACAAATTCTTGCACCTACCGGGCGGCTTGGAAAACTAATCTATGTACCAATCAAAACTAATCGTACTTGGCTGATTGACCCAGCACTTATAGATGATGTTGTCGCTATGACTAATGATTATTCAATACAAAATAAGGCTCCGATAACAGGCAAAGATGTCGCTCTCAGTTGGATCACTCAGTTGCGATATGTAACATCGCGCAATCAAGTGATAGCACTTCCCTACGGTAATCCAGATGTAAAACTTGCAAAGCAAATCGCTCCTAGTGAGCTCAAAAAGTATTATTCCTACGGCAATGAATCTCTGAGTAAAAACTTGATTCGCTTGGTTTCAACTCGACCAAGTCTTATCTCCTCAAAAATAGCCTCCCGTTTGAGTAATGAACAAAGGGTTAGTTACACACAGAATAGACAGCGACTAACCGAGTTATCTCGAGTTGTGAGTGCTCCAGAATTAGAATTACTTCGTGCAAAGTTAGCGATATTGTTATCATCTTCTCTCAACCGTGATAACCGTAATTATTTTTCTCTACAGGCCACAAAAGCTGTCAATAATGAAGTCAGTAAAATTAAGATAAACGAAGGTAAATACCAGCTCACATCTGCTGAGGTAAAAGTTCCAGTTACTATTACAAATAAATATTCGGTACCGGTCACTGTTGATCTCTGGCTTACGCCATCGAATTTTAGGGTTTACACACCAAATATCCGAGACATAACAATTCCTGCAAATTCCAAACTGCAATTATCGATGGATGTAAGTGTTGTAGCTCCAGGAAATACCGTTGTTGAGGCTCAACTAACAGATAGTAAAGGCAACGATGTTGGCGATCCTGCTCCTCTTTCTTTGAATCTCACAGTCATTGACTCGCGAGTGGCATGGTTTACAACAAGTGCTGCGATTATTCTTTTCCTTGCTGCAGTTGCTCAGAGCGTTCGAAGGGTTCGGAGGTCTAAGAAATGAAATCTCATGACCTTTATCGCGCTTCGGGCATCATGGCTGTTGGCACAATTCTTTCGCGCATAACTGGTTTTATTCGCGGCTTACTTATCGTTGCTGTCTTGGGCACAGCCTTATTAGCTGATACATACAATGTTGCAAATACAATGCCAAATATTCTTTATAATTTACTTGTTGGCGGAGCGCTCACAGCCATTTTTGTTCCTCAACTTGTCCGTTCATTCAAAGATGAGGATGGTGGGCAGGCATTTGCATCGCGCTTAGTTACAACTATTTCAATTATTTTATTGGCGCTGGTTGCAATTGGAGTTATTTTTGCTCCCTTCTTGGTTCGTTTATACGCACCTGAATTCTTCACTAGTGGTTTTGAACAAGAGCGAGATATTGCAATTGCATTTACTCGATACTGCCTTCCACAAATCTTCTTTCTGGGATTATTTACAATGCTTGGCCAAGTAGCCAACTCTCGTGGCTCATTTGGCCCTCTTATGTGGGCGCCAATTGCTAATAATATTGTTGGAATTGTAATTTTTGCTGCTGTACTTTATTACTCACCTGTTCTAACGGTTGCGACAATTACGGATACACAAATACAAATATTGGGATGGGGAACAACTTTTGCAATAGTTGTCCAAGCCCTCATTCTTATCCCTGTTGTTCACAGATCGGGAATTCGAATTCGTCCCATGTGGGGCTTACAAGGTTTAGGGAAATCCTTCACCTTAGCTGGCTGGACCCTTCTTTATGTATTCATTTCTCAAGTTGGATATTTAGTAACTGTGAATGTAGCAACAAGTGCTGCTGTACGTAGTGCAAAAGATGGAATTACAACTGGTGTAGGTGTTACACCATTTAGTAATGCTTATTTGATTATGTTGTTGCCGTATTCAATTGTCACAATTTCTATTGTCACCGCAATGCTTCCGCATCTATCACGCCTTGCAATAGATAAAAAAGTTGATGAGGTCCGCGAACAATTGGTGCGCGCTATCCGAATGGTCGGTGTCGTTACAGTCCCAAGCGCCGTTGCATTGCTGTTATTTGGTCCGCTCATTACAGAAGTTTTATTTTTCGGTATCGGTTCGGATGATTCGCGCTATATCGGCTACGTATTATCTGCTCTTAGTTTTGGCCTAGTCGCATTCTCTATCAACCTAATTTTGATACGAGGCTTCAATGCATTTGAAGATACTCGCACTCAAGTTGGCTCAATCCTCGTTATAAATCTGATCTCTATCGCTCTTTCCTATCTATTTTTATTTACACTTGAAAACAAATGGATTACGGTCGGATTAGGTGCTGCTTTCTCAATTAGTTATCTGGTTGGTTTATTTGTGACCCTCTCCCTGCTCAAGCGCCACATCGGAAGACTCGCACTCCGCGAATTCGCTCCGCAACATATCCGTTTATTTATAGCCTCATTTATAGCTATGGGACCCTTGTTTTTTATCTCATATTACTTTGATTGGATCGGCGCTAACACTTCTTCAGGAATGCGGGCTTTGGAATTACTTGCCGTCATGGTGATTAGTTTTATTGGCTTCTACTTCACCTCCCGTTTACTCCGTGTTGAGGAGATTTCACTGGGTAAAGAGTTGGTCGCCTCTCTCATGGGTCGCAACAAGAGTGTGGAATAAAAGGAGATAAATTAAGGTTATGGTGGATATATGAGCGAAATTAGAGAAGTAGTTATTGTTGGTTCTGGTCCTGCTGGATATACAGCGGCAATTTATGCTTCGCGCGCCCAATTATCTCCTCTTATGTACGAGGGTTCTGTCACCGCAGGTGGAGCGCTTATGAATACAACTGAGGTTGAGAATTTTCCTGGATTTGTTGATGGCGTGATGGGTCCAGACCTTATGGATTCGATGCGCAAACAGGCAGCGCGATTTGGAACCGAACTTATTACAGACGACATTGTCGAAATGGATCTCTCTGGTGATATCAAGATTCTAAAAGATGGTTCTGGAAATACCGTAAAAGCAAAATCTGTAATTTTGGCGATGGGTTCTGCTTATCGCGAAATTGGATTAGTAAATGAAAAAAGATTATCTGGACGCGGTGTTTCATGGTGTGCCACTTGTGATGGTTTCTTCTTTCGTAATCAAACAATCGCTGTTGTCGGTGGTGGTGATTCTGCAATTGAAGAGGCAACTTTTCTAACAAAATTTGCTGACAAAGTAGTTTTGATTCATCGTCGTGATTCACTTCGTGCTTCAAAAATTATGGCGGATCGCGCTCGCGCAAATCCAAAGATTGAGTTTTTATGGAACACAGAAGTAACCGATGTGCTTGGAGCCGAAAAAGTTGAAGCACTTCAATTACGTAACACACTTGATGGATCAGTAAGTACTCGTGATTTCACCGGCCTTTTTGTTGCTATCGGACATATTCCTCGCAGTGAACTAATAGCCACTCAAATTGATCTCGATGGCGAGGGTTATGTAAAAGCTGAAGGACGATCAACACGCACAAACCTAAAGGGGGTTTTTGCCTGTGGAGATTTGGTGGATCACACCTATCGCCAGGCAATTACCGCCGCAGGTTCAGGCTGTCAGGCAGCCCTTGATGCTGAAAAGTTTCTCTCGCACCACTAAAGTTCAATCCATATCTACATCTAAATCCAAGGAGTAATCATGGCCGGCACAACTGCAGTAACAACAGCTAATTTTGATGAGGTTGTACTCAAGAGCACGACTCCAGTTCTCGTTGATTTCTGGGCAGAATGGTGTGGACCATGCCGCGCAGTTGGCCCGATCCTTGAAGAAATTTCAAATGAGCATGGCGACAAGATTAAGATTGTAAAACTCAATACTGATGAAGAGTCTGCAATCGCTATCAAATATGGAATTACATCAATTCCTACAATGAATCTCTTCCACAATGGCCAGATTGTAAAATCAATCGTTGGTGCTAAGCCAAAGCCTGCTCTACTCAAAGAGCTCGAAGGTTTTATTTAATCAGTTCTGGAATTGAAGGAGAGAAATTATGAAAGAGCTCTCTCCTGATGAGATACGTTCCTTTCAACAACAACGCGGTCTCAACATCACAGGCACAATCGATGAAGTAACTGCTCGCGCGCTGGAAGAAGCGCGCTGGAAACTTGGAGATCGATCTCTCTATTTACAAGAGACTCCGCTGATGCGCGGTGATGATGTTGCAACTCTTCAATCCAGACTCACTGAAATGGGTTTTGATTGCGGGCGCGTAGATGGAATTTTTGGCTTACGTACAGAGAGTGCAGTAAAAGAATTTCAACGCTCTGCTGGAATCACACAGGATGGAAAATGCGGACCAGCAACAATTATTGCCTTGCTAAGGCTTTCGCGAATTGTTTCAGGTGGGTTGCCGTCTGTGCTTCGTGAGAGCGCAGTGCAGAAAAATCGTGGGCCAGCACTTGCAAACAAAGTTATTGTTTTAGATCCTGCTGGTGGGGAAAATGAAAGTATTGTTCATGATGTTGCTGTCAGAACGGAAGGTCGTTTGCTCGCACTTGGCGCTAGCGTTTTTCTCTCTCGTGGGCTTAAAAATAATCCATCTGAAACAGAGCGTATTGCATTTACAAATAAGAGTGGCGCGGACCTAATGATCTCTTTGAACGCAGATACATATCAAAATGAATTAGCACATGGTTGTTCAACTTATTTCTATGGCGCAGATGCACATGGCATTCACTCTGTTGTTGGAGAACGTTTTGCAAATGTAGTGCAGCGAGAAATTTGCGCCCGCACAGATTTAGTAAATTGTCACACGCATGCCAAAAGCTGGGATTTATTGCGCCTCACAAAAGCTCCCGCTGTTCGAATTGATTTGGGATACCTCACAAATAGCGGAGATTTCTCGCGCCTAAGCCGTCCTGATTTTCGCGACGTTATTGCTGAGGCTCTAGTAATTGCGATTCAGCGACTTTATTTAGCGGCAGAAGATGATGCAAAAACAGGCACACTTCGCTTATCCGATCTTCGTAGCGCCGGTATACGTCGCTAAATATCTCGTCGCGCATTAGCGTGACTATGTGGAATGATGTGCGCCATGAGCGAGCTAACCTCACGTTTTCAAACGGGCGACCCACAGCACCTTGAGCGTCGTTTTGCTGCTCGCGCCGTTGGTATGCAGCCGAGTGAAATTCGTGCACTTTTTGCAGTTGCATCTCGCCCTGAGATTGTCTCCCTTGCAGGTGGAATGCCAAATCTCTCTGCGCTACCTATGGGCATGATGGCCGATGTTGTACACAATCTAATTTCTACAAATGGTGCCGAAGCGCTGCAATATGGAAGTGGCCAAGGCCATCCGAAGTTACGTGAACAAATTTGCGATGTTATGGCACTTGAAGGAATTAGAGCTAATGCTGATGACATTGTTGTTACAACAGGATCACAGCAAGCGCTAGATCTAATTTCTCGTATTTTTATCGATCCAGGCGATGTTGTTCTTGTCGAGGCACCTTCATATGTTGGAGCGCTTGGAACTTTCCATCAGTATGAGGCATCGGTTGTCCATGTTGAATTAGATGCAAATGGAATGGTTCCTGAAGCTCTTCGTCAAGCAATCAAGAGTGTGCGTGCATCAGGGCGGAAAATAAAGTTTTTGTATTTGATTCCTAATTACCAAAATCCATCTGGTGTCTTATTGCCTGCTGATCGCCGAACTGAAATTCTTGAAATTTGCCGTAAAGAAGAGATTTTTGTTGTTGAAGATAACCCTTATGGTTTATTAGGTTTTGATCGTCCATCTCCAAATGCAATGCGCGCTGAAGATAGTGAGAATGTTATTTATCTTGGCTCTTTCTCCAAAACAATCTCTCCTGGTTTGCGCGTTGGTTGGGCACTTGTTCCGCCATCACTCAAAGAAAAATTAGTTATTGCGAGCGAGTCTTCGATTTTGTGTCCCTCAAACTTTACTCAACTTACGATTTCTAATTACTTAGCAGATCAACCATGGCGCGATCAGATTGCTAGTTTTTGCAATCTTTACAAGGTTCGCCGTGATGCAATGCTTGAATCACTCACTGAACATTTCCCTGCATCTGCAACATGGAC
>CAMBGL010000028.1 GCA_945866155.1 Bifidobacterium breve | reverse complement strand
GAACAATATCTTCGCGGCGTTGCATGACGGCAATTGTGTGAGAAAAAGTTTCTAGATATCTAACCAGGGAACCTGAATCGCATGCTTCTCGAAACCAATCCCCTAATTCCTTAGCATCGTGTGTGGGGAGCGATGCGTAACCAATCTCTTGGGCGATATCAATAATTGTTTGTGGGCGAAGGCCACCATCTAAGTGATCATGAAGTAGAGCTTTTGGTAAGCGTTTGATTTGCTCAGGGGTGGGACGGTTTTTCAATGACACCGCAGCCCCCTTTATGAATTCGAATAGTGGGTTTACCTTACTAAACAAGTAGGGCGTAAGCGAAATATTCTCTCCAGAGATGTAGCCGTTACGCACTAATCACCTTAGAATCACCCAATGATAAATATTGATTGGGATTTATTACATAAGAGCGCAAAAACTGCAATGAAGAGCGCTTACGTTCCATACTCAAAATTTCCTGTAGGTGTTGCAGCCCTCGTCGATGATGGTCGAATTATCACCGGTTGCAATGTAGAGAATGCAAGCTACGGACTCAGTCTTTGCGCAGAATGCGGACTAGTTTCGAATTTAGCTTTATCTGGTGGCGGTCGACTTATTGCAATTGTTTGCGTGGATGCACAAGGTGAATTTTTATCACCGTGCGGACGCTGTCGCCAACTTTTATTTGAACATGGCGGAAATGACTTAGTACACATGACACCTGAGGGTGCAAAAGATATGGCTCACCTTTTACCGTGGGCATTTGGACCAGATAATTTAGATAAGTAAGAATGCTCGATTTCAAAGATCCGGACTTTATTGCGAACCCATATCCCGGGTTAGCAGAGCTACGAGCACATGGAAAACCTGTATGGCATGACGATCTTGGACTCTTCTTGGCTGCAAAGCATCGCGATGCAAATGATGTTCTACGTAATAAGTCCTTAGGAAGAATTTATCGACCTCGTGTGCCAGAAAATGAATGGTTTGATTTCAATTGGTTGCATTCAGATTCAATATTAGATAGCGAGCCACCAAAACACACTCGTCTGCGTTCATTGGTTGCCAAAGCTTTCAACCGAGGTCGAATCGATGCTCTGGCCCCTCAAATTCAAACTCTGACCAAAGAACTGCTAGATCAGATTGCGCTCAAGAAGGATTTCGATGTGATCGCTGATTATGCAGAGCCACTTCCTGTAAAAGTTATCGCTGCCTTACTGGATTTTCCCGTTGAAGATGAATATTTATTACGCCCTTGGTCGCAAGCGATTGTAAAGATGTATGAAGTAGATCCAACACAAGAGAGCCAAGCAGGCGCAAGACGTGCAGCCTCCGAATTTGCTGCATATGTTCATGATTTGATGATTGCGCGAAAAAAGAACCCTGGTACTGACCTAATCAGCGAATTAGCGATTGTGGAAGAAGCAGGGGAAAAACTCAATGCACACGAACTAATTGCAACCTGCATTCTTTTGCTCAATGCTGGCCATGAGGCAAGCGTCAATGGCTTTGGAAATGGAATCGTTGCTGCTTACAAAGAAGAGTCCCAATGGGAGCTTCTCAAAAAGGATCCCTATGCTATTTCAACGACTGCAATCGAAGAATTCTTGCGCTTTGATGCCCCTCTTCATTTCTTCGATAGAACTGCAACTGAAGATACAAAAATTGGTGGGGTAGAGATTAAAAAGGGTCAGAAGATTGTAAGCCTGCTCGGTTCGGCTAATCGTGATGAAGATATTTTTGAAAATCCAAATACTATGAATTTACTGCGCGATCCAAATCCACATATTGGCTTTGGAGCAGGAATCCACTTCTGTCTTGGCGGACCCCTTGCACGTCTAGAGATGAATATTTCACTCCCAGGACTCTTCTCCCGTTTTCCAAATATGAGCCTTGTCGGTGAAGCAACACGCAGACCAACGTTTTCACTACGAGGATATGAAAAGATTCCAGCCACTATCAATTGAAAGGTAAATACATGAATATTATTCTTGATGTTGATACAGGAGTTGACGATGCATTCGCACTCCTCTTTGCTGCTCGCTCTCCCCTAGTCAACCTCATGGGCATTACATGTGTTGATGGAAATACAAATTTAGATAACGTTGTGGCAAATACTCTTACTGTTCTCGATGCTGCCGGTGCTGGGGATATTCCTGTTGCGCGCGGTGCTGCAAGACCACTCTTAGAGCTGCCAAGTTATGCCGAATTTGTACATGGCTCTGATGGAATGGTTGAAATGCAGTCGAGAGATTCCAAACGCACCCTTGATCCGCGCACTGCAATTGAATTGATGAGGGATCTCATCAACGCTAGTTCTGAGCCAGTGACACTTGTTCCGATAGGACCACTGACAAATATCGCACTCTTCCTAAGGGCATTTCCCGATGCTGCAAGCAAACTGGAAAGAATTGTTCTCATGGGTGGCTCAGCATCTGTTGGAAATGCAACTGCCACAGCAGAATTCAATATCTGGCATGACCCAGAAGCTGCGGCAATTGTCTTTACCAGTGGTGTTCCAATCACTATGTATGGATTAGATGTTTTTACTGATCTACAGATGACTCAAGACGATGCTCAGAGCTTAATCGCAAAAGGCGATAAGACTTCACTTTTTGCAGGAACTCTTGTTGACCGATTTATCAAACAAATGGGACATGATGTAACTCTTGGTGATTATGGTGCTATAGCAACTGCTATCGCACCACAACTAGCGCGAACACAAAGTCTCAGAGTCGTTGTTGATACCACTCATGGACCAAATCGCGGACAGACAGTGTGTGATCACAGGTCATATGCCGATATCGCACCAGAATCTGCACACACTCGTGCACCAAAAGTGGATGTTGTTCTCGAAATAGATATCAAAGCTATGAAAGAAATGTGGCTAAAAACAATAACTGGAAACTAAATCCCTATTGGGTGCCAGACTGTTTTATATTCCATAAATGCAAGCATTCTTTGAGGGGTATCTGAACTAGAGAATTTATGAATTCTCTTCAGATTATCTGCACCAGAGACACGCACTTCCTTATCTAATTCCTTAGATAGCCCTGTTGCATCTATTGCATCCACATCCATATGCGCACCCATCCAAGGTGCAAGCTCACTTGTAATTCCAGTGAGGATATTTACAACGCCACCAGGTAAATCACTTGTAGCTAGTGCCTCACTCAGTGTTACGGCACAGAGTGGGAACTTCTGGCTCGCAACAACTACCGCAGTATTTCCACCAGCAATAACTGGAGCAATTGCTTGAACTAGCCCCAGAAGTGCACTCTTCTGTGCTGGAAATACTCCAACCACGCCGACTGATTCAGGAACTGTGAAATTATAAAATGGACCAGAAATAGGATTTGTAGATCCTGCGACTGTTGAAATTTTGTCACACCAGCCCGAATACCAAACCCATGCATCTATTGCTTGGTCTACCTGCTTTTTCGCTGCAACTCGTGAAATTCCTTCAAGAAGCGCAATCTCTTCAACGAACTCTTCACTACGCGCTTCCATCATCTCTGCAATGCGATAAAGAATCTGTGAGCGGTTGAAGGCAGTAGCACTACTCCAGCCACCAAATGCACTGCGAGCAGCAGTGACCGCATCGCGTAAATCTTTTCGAGATGCCTGAGCGGGGTTAGCTATGAATTTTGATTTCGCATCCCTAACTTCATATGTGCGTCCAGATTCACTTCGAGGAAATGCTCCACCAATATAAAGTTTGTAGGTTTTACGTATATCAATTCTCATTATTTTTCTCCGCCCTTCAAGTATGCCGCTAAGCCATGGCGTCCACCTTCGCGACCCCAGCCTGATTCCTTATATCCACCAAATGGGCTTGCAGGATCAAACTTATTGAAAGTATTAGCCCAGATAACTCCCGCTTTAAGTTGCTTTGCAGCCCAAAGGATTCGAGAACCCTTTTCGCTCCACACACCTGCAGATAAACCGTAAGGAGTGTTATTTGCCTTATCGATCGCCTCTTGGGGTGTTCTAAATGTTAGGACTGAAAGTACTGGTCCAAATATTTCTTCTTGTGCGATTCGATTTGCTTGCGTTACACCTGTAAATATTGTTGGTGGATACCAGAAGCCTTTTTCAGGCAAAGCGCACTCTGGACTCCAGCGAAGCGCTCCTTCTGAATCTCCGCTCGAAGAAATCTCTTCAATGCGCGCAAGTTGCGCTGCAGAGTTGATTGCACCTAAATCAGTATTTTTATCGAGTGGATCGCCTACTCGAATCTGGGAAATACGTCGCTTGAGTTTTTCAATCAATTCATCGTGCACATTCTCTTGAACTAATAACCGTGATCCAGCGCAACAAACATGACCTTGGTTGAAGAAAATACCGCTAACAATTCCTTCAACTGTTTGATCTATTGGTGAATCATCAAAAACAATATTGGCACCCTTGCCACCTAATTCGAGTGTTGCGCTCTTACCTGTTCCGGCAATGGCACGTGCGATTCCTTTACCAACACCTGTTGAACCGGTAAATGCAATTTTATCTATGTCGGGATGATTTACCAATGCAGATCCAGTAGCACCATCGCCTGTGACAATATTTACAACACCAGCGGGTAATCCTGCCTGCTGACACACCTCTGCAAAAAGAAGTGCCGTCAGTGGTGTTGTTTCTGCAGGTTTGAGTACAACCGTATTGCCAGTTGCAAGTGCTGGCGCAATTTTCCAAGAAAGCATGAGCAGTGGAAAATTCCAAGGAATGATCTGACCAACAACACCATGAGGACGAGGATTGTCTCCAGCCCCTGCATACTTTAATTTATCTGCCCAACCGGCGTGGTAGAAAAAGTGTGCCGCAGCAAGTGGAATATCAATATCTCTTGTCTCGCGAATTGGTTTTCCGTTATCCATTGTTTCAAGCACAGCAAACTCACGTGCACGCTCTTGCATGATGCGTGCGATTCTAAAAAGATATTTACCTCGCTCCTGAGGAGCCATTTTTGACCAAACTTTTGTATAAGCAGCACGAGCGGCAGCAACTGCTTTATCTACATCACTTGCTTGTGCATGCGCAATCTTTGAGAGAACTTTCTCAGTTGCAGGATTAATCGTATTGAATGTCTTTGAGCCTTTCGCATCGACAAATTTTCCATTGATAAATAGACCATACTGCGCACTAATATCAACGATTGATGTTGATTCTGGTGCTGGAGAGTATTCAAATGTCATTTCTAATCCAATGTCACATAGTTAGGGCCGGCATAGTTGCCGTTGCGTAATTTCATTCTTTGCATGAGTAGGTCATTGAGTAGGGCGCTTGCTCCAATTCGAAATAGCTTTGGTGTCAGCCACTCTTCTCCTGCAGTTTCGCGAACAAGGACCAATTGCTTGATTGCATCTTTGGTCGTGCGAATACCGCCAGCTGGTTTTACACCGATTCGAATTCCAGTCATTGCATACCAATCTCTCACTGCCTCCAACATGACTAAAACTACGGGAGCTGTTGCTGCAGGAGATATTTTTCCGGTACTTGTCTTGATGAAATCTGCTCCTGCCGCCATGGCTAAGTGCGAGGCTCTGCGCACATTATCCAAAGTAACGAGCTCTCCAGTCTCAAGAATGACTTTGAGGTGAGCACGATCTGCGCATAATTCTTTGATGTATACGATTTCAGTAAAGACTTTTACTAGATCGCCAGAGAGAAAAGCTCCTCGATCAATCACCATATCAATTTCAGTTGCACCGTTATTGAGTGCATCCAAAGTATCTTGTTTCTTCACTTCTAAACTTGCACGGCCAGATGGAAATGCAGTTGATACTGCTGCCACTGGTATTGATTTCCCGCCAATTGTATCTAAATGTTTTCTAGCAGTTGCAACTTTGTCATTATATACACAGATTGCACCAACACTTGGAACGCTGGGATCTGTTGGATCAGGATGTACTGCTTTAGTACAAAGAGCTCTTACTTTTCCATCTGTATCTGAACCCTCAAGAGTTGTTAGGTCAATCATTGAGATCGCGCAATCAATTGCCCATTTTTTACTTGTAGTTTTAATACTTCTAGTTGCCAGCATTGCTGCACGTGATTCTGCGCCAACTTGATCAACTCCTGGAAGTTGTTTTAGAAAACGTCGTATTGACGTATCCGTTCCATCGACTAATTGCACATATGAATTATATCTGAAGAATGTTAATGGCGAGAAGGGGTTGCCATGCATCGTTCTTGTAAATGTGCCTATTTTCGTTAGCATTGGCGCTCTGAAGTGAAAATTTTCAATTAAAGAGGAGTAAATACCAAATGTCACAAATTCCTATCATTTTGGATTGCGATCCCGGTCATGATGATGCACTTGCTATTATTTTGGCGGCATACAATCCAAAGATTGATTTACGAGGAATTGTTACAGTTTCAGGAAATGGTGCAATCGATAAAGTTACATACAACGCCCTCAGCATTTGCACACTCGCAAAAATAAGAGTTCCTGTTGCACAAGGCTCAGGTGTTTCCATATTGGGTTCGGCTGAAGCCGCTACTGATATTCATGGTGAGACTGCCCTCGATGGAGCTCCACTTCCTAAACCAACCTTCGAACTTTCTAAAGAAAGTGGCATTGAGCTCATGGCTCGATTAGTGCGTGAATCAAGTGAGCCAATCACAATCGTTGCAACTGGTCCCCTAACAAATGTTGCAATTCTTCTCAAGCTATTTCCAGAATTGAAAAGCAAAATCAAAGAAATTGTCTTTATGGGTGGCAGCGCATCGCGTGGAAACCGAACTCCATATGCTGAATTCAATATCTGGATGGATCCTGAAGCTACCGATATCGTCTTGCATTCTGGCTTAAAATTGACGATGTGTGGACTCGATGTCACTCATCAAGCCTTAGTCACCAAAGAAGTATTTACTCGCCTTGAAGCACTAAAGACTGATCTTTCGAAAACAATTATTGGGCTGCTCAAATTCTTTGCGCAAACGTATAACGATGTCTTTGAGATGCCCGATCCACCTTTGCACGATCCCGTGGCTATTGCCGTCCTTATTGACCCAAGCGTTGTATCGTCGCGATTCGTCAATGTCGAAGTTGAATTAGATGGAAAGTTCACCCGCGGTGCAACTGTGGTCGATATATATAAGCGCGAGGAGCGCGCAGCCAATACAACTGTTGCACTCGATCTTGATGCAAAGAAATTCTGGAATCTAATGATTGATGCAATAGAGGCTGCAGGAAAGTCCTAAATCTTTCCAGCACTTCTATCGAAGGCAATAATCTCTCTCAGGCCTTGAATCGCAGTCTCTAGTAATGGATCAAGTGAAATTACTGGACCGATGCCATGCATCATCATGATTCCACCTGCGCGCTTTCGCAACATGGAAGAGATAACGAATATTGCAGAGGCTTCCATCTCTGAGCAGATTGCTCCCCCAATTTCCCATGCTTTCCAGCGATCCTGAAGATTACGAGCAACGCCCATTCTCTCTGGTTCATGCTGACCATAAAAAGAATCTTTAGATTGAGTTATTCCGGTGCGAAATTTCACGCCAGTCTTTTTTGCTGCTCGCTGTAGCGCTTGTGTTAGATCTAAATCTGCAACAGCAGGAAATTCAATTGGCATGTAATGAATCGATGTTCCTTCATCACGAATAGCGCCTGAAATAATCGCTAACTCACCTGAAACAATATCTTTTTGGATTGCACCAGATGTTCCAACACGAATAAAAGTGTCTGCGCCAACTATTGCTAATTCTTCAACTGCTATTGCAGCTGATGGGCAGCCAATTCCTGTTGAAGTTACGGATACCTTTTCACCATCGAGATAGCCTGTATATGTAACGTATTCACGATTTGAAGCAACTAATTTTGCATCATCGAAGAGGGCAGCAATGGGTGCACATCGACCTGGATCTCCTGGAAGTAATACGTAACGACCAACATCACCGGGTGCTAATTGAACGTGATACTGCTTTCCATTGGCTTCCATTTATAACTCCTTGCTTAGTTGGTCAGCTTTAATTAGTTCTCGAACTCCCGAAACTGCTGTTTCAATCAATGGCTCAAGTGAACCAAATGGACCCTCGCCATGCATAGCCATGATTCCTCCAGCACGAACTTTTAGTGTTGATGCGACTATGAAAAGTGCAGCTGCCTCCATCTCGGAGCAAATCGCGCCACCAACTTGCCACGCATGCCAACGATCGAGGAGTCGACTGGTGACACCAGAGCGCTCTGGTTCAACCTCCCCGTAAAAGGAATCCTTAGATTGAGAGATACCAAGGGAATGTGGCAAGCCAGATTTTTGTGCAGCGCTTCGAAGCGCAGCAACGATTTCCATATCAGCAAGTGATGGAAATGCAATTGGTAAATAATGTATCGAGGTACCTTCATCACGAATCGCACCTGTCACGATTGCTAAATCACCTGATTTAGTTCCAGGTTGAATTGCACCAGAAGTTCCAACACGAATAAAAGTATCTGCGCCAACTCGTACTAACTCCTCTAGCGCGATTGCAGCTGACGGGCATCCAATTCCTGTAGAGGTAACCGAAACTTTTACTCCATCAAGAAAACCTGTGTAAGTAACATATTCGCGATTCGTAGCAACATGAACTGCGCCTTCTAAATGGCGAGCAATAACTTCGGATCTACCTGGATCACCTGGGAGTAATACATATCGGCCTACATCACCTTTTTGTAATTGAATATGGTGTTGCTTGGAATCTGATTTACTCATAGCGTATTTACTCTTTCAATAAAGAAATCCATAAACGCTTCAACATTTACCTTCATCGCAACCTTACTATTTGCCGCTTTACCCGTTGCCTTAAAGTGATCCGCAGAAGTCTTTGCAACATTGTGATCACCCTTTAATTCAACGGTAACGTGGTAATCAGAGTATTGAACCAAATCTGGCTTTATCAATATTGCAGCAGCTAAAGGATCATTGATCGCACAGCCTTCAATACTTTGATATTCATCATGGAATTCCATATAGAAACGAGTGGAATCATCTATAAATTTTCGAATTGCTAGATTCTTGCTTTGAATACGATCCATGTGTCTCTTCTGAAACAAGCACTCATACGTAACATCTAATGGAACCAAGGTAAATTTCAAGCCCGCTCGAATGACAACGTCAAAGGCATGCGGATCGCAAAAAACGTTGTATTCAGATGATGGAGTTGCATTACCAGGGGCATGAATTGTTCCGCCCATAGATACAACATTTTTGATCAAAGGCACAATCGATGGATCACGCAATATCGCAAGTGCAAGATTTGTCATGGGGCCAATACATAGCAAGGTAATCTCACCTGGAAATTTATGAACCAAATTGATGATGAGCTCAACAGCAGGCAACGTAGATAGCTTCAAGGCTGGCTCAGGAAGGATGGCATAACCAAGCCCACCATCACCATGAGTCTCTTCAGCTACTGATAATGATTTCACTAACGGTTCTGATGCACCACGTGCAATCGGGACGTTTATCAGATTACAAAGCTCTGCAATTTGTAAGGCATTCTTTGCACATTTATCTACTGTCGTATTTCCATGTGTAACCGTTATTGCCTCTAGTGTGATTTCGGGAGATGCGGCAAGTAAGAGAATTGCCAGCGCATCATCAATGCCGGGATCGGTATCAAGAATTACTCTCATTGATCGATAAATGTACGCTCGTATGGGGCAAATAACAGACCCGCGAAATAGATCTTCATCTTTAGTACATCACAGTCTTTGTTAGATGATGCGGCCAATGTGTTGCGTGATACGTCTTCCAGAAACGGAAATCAACCTGTGGTTGCAATAGCGGCTCCATTCCAGGGCGGCGCTTATTAATCTCTTCTGTGAGTTTCGCAATTACATAAATCGAACTAGCACGCAGTTCAATCTCGGCTTCACTATCTCGCTTAACTTCGACAAGGCTATTAATCTGCTTTTCGAGTTCCGGTGCATATTCAAAAATATTCATAACGCGCAACCCAACAGGAACAATATAGTCAGCAAATGCGGTGAGATTGCTGGCATCTACTAATTTCCATGCTCCTCTTGGAGAAAGAGCGAGATGCATTCCCCAAATTCCAAGTTGGGCTAATTTATAGATCTGCACTTCTGAGCCGTGATAATTGCTTACATCGCGAAAACGAGGGAACTCTGTAGTCAATCTTTCAAGCAGCCCATCACCATTGGCGTAGAGACGTGGAGCGCATGAGCGAACAAAGTTGGAATAACGACCCTGATACTTTTCGACTAGAACACGGCCCACTTCGTTGAAAAGACTAACGCGCTCATCGAGCATAGGCATCTCTATTGTTCCCGCAAATACAGATTCCAAATCTTTACGTGAAACTTTGGATAAATATTCACCACTGAAAAATGGAATTCCAGCGCTAATTGCACGATGCATGCAGGCAACCATTGCTTCTGAGTCACACCAGCGCTTGCCTAAGTAATCGGTCTCAAATTTCACACCGGTAGAGAAATCTGTAAAAGCAAAGTTCATTGTGTTTACAACCAAAGTAAAATCCATAATTACATCTGGATCTTTGCCAAAGTCGAAGAGCATCGAACCATCAGGTTTAGCAAACTCTTCGTATGCCATCCAATCTGCTACTTGCGTGATCTTCTCATGATTAATTCGAACAAGCTTTGCATTCTTTACAACAGGTTGAAGGCTTGCCAGGACAGGAGAATCCCAATTGATTGTCATATCAAAAATTTCCTTACTCAGAGCCGCGGCGATAAGGCATACCTGCCATGGCAGGCGGTGTTAGTCGCTGGGCCAGGAAGGTAAGAACTATCAACGTTGCAAAGTTAGGGAAAACTGTTACAAACTCTTGAGGAATCACATCAACACGTTGATGAATCCAAAACGCTACAAGAGCAAGAACGGCCGATATAGCACCTGGCTTCCATCGGCGCGAAACTGAATAGTAGAGAGCAAGAACAGTTGCAACAATTCCTGCAACCATAATAAGTGACATCACTGATTCGCTTTGGCGAACTCGAAGAGCATCGGTGAATCCGAAGAGAATTGAGCCGGCGAATACTCCACCAGGTCTCCAGTTACCAAAGATCACAGTGGCCAGACCAATAAAGCCTCGGCCGGCAGTTTGACCTTCTCTGTATACCGAAGAGGCAACAAGTGAAAGATAGGCGCCACCAAGGGATGCCAACATGCCGGAAATCGAAATTGCAATGTAGCGAATTCGATAGACATCAATACCGAGTGATTCGGCAGCCATAGGATTTTCTCCCGAGAAGCGCATGCGAAGTCCAAATTTGCTACGCCAAAGAATCCACGAGGTCAATGGGACAAGAAGTAACAGTGCGATAGTTACTAATGAAACATCCTTGGTCAATCCGTGAAACACTCCAGCTAAGTTTGAAATGAAGAAAATGTTCTTTGCATCGATGCTTTCTAAAAACGGTGCAATCACAGGAATAGTAAAAGTTGGAAATGAATCGACAGGTGGCGAGACGGTTCTGTCACCGCCAACTGGTGGGAAGTAGATTCCTGATAAATATCTGGCACCACCAGCTGCAATGAGGTTTATTGCAAGGCCCGAGACTGCCTGATCAATTCCAATTTTTACTGTCAGAACTGCGTGGAAGAAACCTGATGCAAGACCAAAGATTGCCGCAGCCACAAAGCCAACCAGTGGCCCATGGAGGTATCCAAACCAAGCAGCAGTCCAGGTTCCAACGATCATCATTCCTTCAAGGCCGATGTTGATCACACCTGCTCGTTCAGCCCACAATCCACCTAAACCAGCCATTAGAAGTGGAATAGCAAAGCGAAGAGTTGCTCCAGATGTTCCAGGTGATGAAATATCTGTGGCTCCAGTCAAGCTTTC
>CAMBGL010000027.1 GCA_945866155.1 Bifidobacterium breve | reverse complement strand
GCAAAGAGAAAGCACTTCGCAAACTCGATTCAATGCAGACAAATTTAGCTCGTGTTCAAGATCTAACAGTTGAACTTCGCCGCCATCTTCGCCCACTGGGTAAGCAGGCAGAAGTTGCGAAGAAGGCTGCAACTATCCAAGCCGACTTACGTGATGCAAAACTTCGTTTGCTAGCCGATGATTACATCTCACTTTCTAGAACTCTCGATGCCGAAGTTGCTGATGAGACAGCGCTGCGCGAGCGTCGCTCAATTGTTGATGGGGAACTCGAATCGGTACGCGCCCGTGAAGAAGCACTTGATGTGCAAAGTGCACATGAAGGTCCTCTGCTAGTTGCCGCGCAAGAGAATTTCTACAATCTGAACTCACTGCGTGAAAAATTTCGTGGAACTCAGAGCCTGGCGCAAGAGCGTTCACGATTCTTAGCCGAAGAGGCAGAAGAGGCACGTAGTGCAGGACGCGATCCTGAAGCGATGGATATTGAAGCAAAAGCTTTGCGCAATGAAGAAAATGCTTTGCGACAAAGTGTTCTTGATGCACAAAATGGATTACAGAAAGCGACTCAAGAACTTGCAACTTCTGAGGCTGCACTCAAAATTGATGAGGACACAATCGCTGCTGCAATGCGCGCCATTGCCGATGCACGTGAAGGAACAGCGCGCCAAGAGGGCCATATCAAATCATTGGCGGCGCGTCTTGAGGCAATCGCTGAAGAAATTGCTCGCCTTACAAAAGCTCGCGATGATGCACAAGAGCGAGTTGAAAGTGCGCGTCGCGAATATTCAACATTTGAACTAGAGATTGCAAGTGCAGATTCAGGTGAAATCGGTTTAGATTCACAATTTGAAGGCGCTAAGAATGCACTCGAATTTTCAAAGAAGAAACTTGCTGACCTAGTTGAGGCAGAACGTGGTGCTGATCGCGAACGAAATTCTGTGGAATCAAAGCTGGAAGCACTTCAACTCACAACAACTAATCGCGACGGGGCATCAGCGCTGATTCGCGATGCTCGCGGAGTGCAAATTATTGGAAGCATCGCATCCCTTATTGAAATTGATTCTGGTTGGGAGAGCGCTGCCGCTGCCGCTCTGGGCCAATTAGCAGATGCAGTTGTTGTTCAAGATCTCAGTGCTGCGGTAACCGCGCTTCGAACTTTGCGCAATGAAAATCTTGGTCAAGCAGATGTATTGGTATATCAACCAGGACATGCCCCATCTAA
Organism: Bifidobacterium breve; assembly: GCA_945866155.1. GTDB lineage: Bacteria > Actinomycetota > Actinomycetes > Nanopelagicales > Nanopelagicaceae > Planktophila. The sequence goes on along the minus strand of CAMBGL010000027.1, from coordinate 10,658 downwards.
TATTTCGATTCCATCTTCGCTAACTCCAGTGAGCGCACATATCCGCTCTGGTCGAATTGGTGATCTCTTAGCATCATTACTTAGCCATATTGTGGTTGCAGAAAGTGCTAACGAAGCGGGCGAGATATTGCGCTCACACCCAGCGCTTACAGTTGTAACCAAAGATGGAGATACTCTCTCGGCCTCTCGTGCACGAGGTGGATCAAAATCTTCGGCATCACTCATTGAGATTAAGGCTTTGATTGAAGATCTTGGAAAGAAACTAGAGGTACTCGTTCATAATTGCGATCGACTTCGATTCGAAATCTCAACAGTTACTACAGAAGTTGGCGATAAGCAGAACGCATTCGATATTGCTCTATCAAAGCTCAACGAATCTGATGCACGCATCGCAGCCCTTACTGAGCAACTTTCAGTCTCTGGTCAGCATATGAAATCTGCAATGGCAGAAGTCGAGAGATTGCAAGCATCTATTACTGAGGCTTCTGCTGCAAAATCTCGCGATGAAAATGATTTAGCGATTGCACAAAAGCAATTAGAACAACGCGGTGAAGTTAGCGAACCAGATCATTCACATACCGAAGATTTACGTAACAAGGTTTCGGATGCTCGTACTGTAGAAGTTGAAGCACGTCTGGCCGTGCGCACAATTGAAGAACGTGTTGATTCAGTTGGAGCGCGTGCGGCAGCCCTTGAAGCATCAGCAAAGGCCGAACGTGAGGCATCGGAGCGCGCCCTTTCGCGTCGTGGTGCTCGCGCACGTGGCGCAGTTATTTCACAAGCAATTGCAGAGGCTGCATATGAAGCACTTATTCATATAGAGCGCTCGATTGCGAAGGCTGCAATAGAGCGTGCACGCCTTGAAGAATCACGTGCATCACGTGAAGGTGAGACTCTTACAATTCGAACACGCGGTCGCGAACTAACATCCGAGCTTGATCAACTCACATCGAGTGTTCACCGCGATGAGATTGCGCGAGCTGAACAGCGACTGCGCATTGAAACTCTTGAAGCAAAGACTGTTGAAGAGTTCGGAATCGATCTCACCTCACTCGTCAATGAATACGGCCCAGATAAAGATGTTCCAACATTCTTTGAGACTGAGACAGGTGAAATTGTTGCAACTGAGATGGTTCCTTATCGCCGTGACCAACAAGAAAAGCGCCTTGCTGCGACAGAGCGCTCACTTGCACTCCTTGGCAAAGTAAACCCATTAGCCCTTGAAGAGTTCACAGCCCTTGAAGAGCGTTTGAAATTCCTTGCAGAGCAATTAGAAGATTTGAAGAATACGAAGAAAGATCTACTCGACATCATCAAAGAAGTTGACGACCGTGTGCAGCAAATCTTTATGGAGGCTTATACAGAAACTGCTAAGCACTTCGAAGATATCTTCTCTCGACTATTCCCTGGTGGAGATGGTCGCTTGATTTTGACTGATCCCGATAACCCACTTATTTCAGGTGTCGATGTAGAAGCGCGCCCACCAGGAAAGAGAATCAAGCGACTCTCATTGCTCTCTGGTGGAGAAAAATCTCTCACAGCTGTTGCAATGCTTGTCGCAATCTTCAAAGCGCGTCCAAGTCCTTTCTACGTACTCGATGAAGTTGAAGCAGCCCTCGATGATGTGAACCTTGGGCGCTTGCTAGTTATTTTTGAGGAACTTCGTGCAAGTTCTCAATTAATCATCATTACTCACCAAAAGCGCACCATGGAAATTGCTGATGCGCTATACGGTGTCACGATGCGCGGCGATGGCGTTACTGAAGTTATTTCGCAACGTCTGCGTGAATCTGACGCAAGCTAAGTTCAATGGGAATCTTTTCTAAATTCCTTAGCAAGATAAAGGGCGCCACATCTCTCTCCAATAGTGATTGGGAAGAGCTATATAGCGAACTTCTTGAATCAGATATTGGTCCTACTCTTTCGCGCCAACTCATTGATGAAGCGAGGAAGAGTAAGAGTGATAGCCCTGAAGAGGGTTTACATAAAATTCTACTTGGATATTTATCTACGCAATCTCGCGAAATAAGCTGTGCGCAAAGCGGCCCGACGACAATCCTTGTTGTTGGTGTCAACGGCACCGGAAAGACAACTTCAGTTGCAAAACTCGCAGCGTACCTGCAGGGGCAAAAAAGCAATGTTGTTCTTGCTGCGGCTGACACATTTCGCGCAGCAGCAGTTGATCAACTTCGAACATGGGGAGATCGCCTAGGTATTGAAGTAATTTCTGGAAAAGATAATGGTGACCCTGCATCTGTTGCATTTGATAGCGCCCAGGTTGCCCTTGGCCAAAAGGCAGATTTCTTGATTATTGATACTGCTGGCAGATTGCATAATAAAAATGATTTGATGGCAGAACTTGGAAAAGTAAAAAGAGTTGTCGAAAAAGTATTACCGATAAACGAAGTACTACTAGTTATCGATGCAACAACTGGTCATAACGGGATAACGCAAGCACGTATCTTTACCGAAAGCATCGGCGTCACGGGAATTATTCTCACCAAGCTCGATGGAAGTGCTCGCGGCGGTGTTGCCTTAGCAATAGAGGCCGAACTGGGTATTCCCATCAAATGGGTTGGAACAGGGGAGTCTGAGAGCGATTTTGCCCCCTTTGATCGCGAGAGTTACCTTCGCGGCTTAACACAGATGTAACACAACACGCCATTTTCTGTAACGCAGGTGGTGCATCTTTGGGCCATCTCAAAGGCGAGACTCTGGCGCATATCTGGCGCACCTTTATGTTAGGAAAATAAATGGAAGAGATTGTTCTCAATTCCGGCGACACAGCCTGGATGTTGGCAAGCACCGCTCTCGTTCTTCTCATGACACCTGGTTTAGCTTTCTTCTACGGTGGAATGGTTCGAACAAAGAGTGCCCTCAATATGATGATGATGTCGATGATTACTATCGGCATCGTAAGTGTTCTATGGGTTATTTATGGTTTTGAAATAGCATTTGGTCATACAGCAGATTCACCTTGGTATGGAGGTTTTTCATTCTCTGGCCTTGGTGGACAGGTTAATGAATTTACAAATAATGGTGGAATTTATCCAATTCCATTGTTGGTATTTGCTGCATTCCAATTGATGTTTGCAATTATTACTCCAGCACTTATTTCAGGTGCTATTGCAGATCGTACGAAGTTCACCGCATGGGCAGTCTTTGTTGCAATTTGGTCAACCATTGTCTATTTCCCAGTTGCACACTGGGTATTCGCATTTGGTAATAAAGTTGGCGACACTGTTACAGGAACTGGTTTCCTTGCCGGTAAAGGTCTTGAAGATTTTGCGGGAGGAACCGCTGTACATATCAATGCAGGAGCAGCTGGTTTAGCTCTAGCCATTGTTCTTGGAAAGCGAGTTGGATGGCGTAAAGAGTCGATGCGTCCTCACTCGCTCCCACTTGTACTCCTAGGCGCTGCACTTCTGTGGTTCGGATGGTTTGGCTTCAATGCCGGTTCATCACTTGCTGCAAATGGAATTGCTGGACTTGCATTTATAAATACTCAAGTTGCAACAGCAGGCGCACTTCTTGGATGGATCCTTGTTGAAAAAATTCGCAACGGTCACCCAACCACTCTTGGCGCAGCATCGGGAGCAATATCAGGACTTGTTGCAATTACTCCAGCATGTGCATTTGTTGCTCCATGGGCAGCCGTTGTCATTGGATTTATCGCAGGAATTCTCTGCTCACTAGCAGTAAGCCTGAAATACAAGTTCGGATTCGATGATTCACTCGATGTTGTAGGCGTTCACTTAGTCGGCGGAATTTGGGGTTCTCTATCTGTTGGATTATTTGGAAGCCAATTTGTGAATAGCGTTGGTATCGATGGACTTCTCTATGGAGGCGGTAGCGCACTTCTTGTAAAGCAAGCACTCGGTGTTGGTCTAGTTGCTGCCTATTCATTTATTGTCACACTGATTCTCGGTTTCATTATCGAGAAGACCATTGGTTTCCGCGTCGCACGTGATGTAGAAATCGAAGGTATCGATCTAGGCGAACATGCCGAGACCGCATATGAAATGTCTAGCTCATCACGCGGAGGTGCTTTCTAATGAAACTCATTACTGCAATTCTCAAACCATTCAAACTCGATGATGTAAAAAGTGCTCTGCAAGCCCATGGCGTCCATGGCATGACTGTTTCAGAGGCAAGTGGGTTCGGGCGACAAAGAGGGCATACAGAGGTTTACCGTGGTGCTGAATACACGGTTGATCTTGTACCCAAAGTAAGACTGGAGGTGTTAGTCGATGACAGTGATGCATCTTCTGTAGTAGATGTCATTGTCAAAGCTGCATCAACTGGATCAATTGGAGATGGCAAAGTATGGACAACTCCAGTTGATCAGGTAGTTCGTGTTCGCACCGGTGAACGTGGAGTAGATGCAATTTAGGGTTCACCCCTAAAGTGCCACCATGGGAACACGCGAGCGGAGGTACCGATCGAACGAGAGCGATCGGTACCTCGCTTCACTTTTTAATGAAGCGCTTGGCGCACTTCCTCCAAAAGCGGGGCATTCAGGAATAGCACTTGCTGCGGTGGGTGGTTATGGCAGAGCCGAACTCTCACCCGGTTCTGATTTAGATATTGTGATTTTGCATAATGATTCATTTAGTGAAAGTGAACTCAGTGAATTTGCTAACAAGTTGCTCTATCCAATGTGGGATACAAAAAGTGTTGATCATTCAGTTCGCACAAGAATTCAAACGCGAGATGCTGCACATGATGATTTGAAAGTTGCGCTAGGGCTTTTAGACATCCGTTTAGTGTGTGGGGATGCAGATCTTGTTGCGGCGGTGCAACATGACTCGATGGATTCATGGAGAAAAGAGTCACGTAAACGCTTGCCACAGTTACGCCTCTCCCTTGAAGAACGTCATGAAAGGGCAGGGGAGTTAGCCTATTTGCTTGAGCCAGATTTGAAAGAGGCTCGCGGTGGATTACGTGATATCAATGCACTTCGTGCAATCAAAATGAGTGGTGCTGTAGATATTGCATTAGAGCGCATCAGTTGGGCCGAATCCACACTTGCAAGCGTTCGAGAAGCACTGCATGAAGTAACAAAAAAGAATCGTGATCGCCTTCTTTTCCAAGAACAAGATTTAGTTGCTAAACATCTGGAATATGGCGATGCAGATTTACTCATGAGTGATGTGGCACGCGCTGCTCGTTCTGTTGATTATTTACTCAATTCAACATGGCACCGAATAGATTCCAAAGGTAAAGAGGGACTCGGCAGAATTCTTCGTAAGTCTCGCACCACACCACTCGGAGGTGGAATCAGCGTTGCACACCAAGAGGTTGTCATCGATGAATTAGAAGATATGACTGCAGATCCGGTCATTGGTCTTCGAGCCGCTGCAAAGGCTGCGCAACTTGGCTTACCGTTATCGCTAGATACATGCGAGCGATTATCTGCAATCCTCAAAGATGGTGGTGCACAGTTACCGCAGCCATGGCCGCGTGAAGCGCGTGAGAATTTAGTTGCATTAATTGGTGCAGGCAGCGCGATGGTTGGCGTATTTGAAGCACTAGATCAAGAAGAGATTATTTTTTCATGGATTCCCGAATGGAATAGTGTGCGCTCATTACCTCAGCGCAATGTCCTTCATAGACATACAGTGGATAGACATATGGTGGAAACAGCAGTGAAAGCTGCTGCACTTACTCGCAATGTTCACCGCCCAGATTTATTACTTGTCGGTGCTCTTTTTCACGACATTGGAAAGGGAACCCAGGAAGATCATTCAGAGCGTGGTGCCCGGCTAATCGAGCCATTAGCAAAACGTTTTGGTTTTCCTCAAGATGATATTGAAACTCTAAAAATTCTAGTTCTACATCACCTATTGCTCTCTGCAACCGCCACACGTCGCGACTTAGATGATCCGGCAACAATTGCTTCAATTCTTGCAGTAATCCCTGATCTAGAAACTCTTGAACTGTTACACGCGCTCAGCATTGCCGATGGTGAAGCAACAGGGCGAGCAGCATGGAGTGAATGGAAGGCAAGTCTTGTCTCTGAATTAGTCAGCCGTGTTCGCAAAGCGATGAGTGGAAGCACGATCGCATCGCAGCCAGATATCAGTGATGAGCAGCGAGAGATTGCCCAGGCAGGAGTTCTGCGCGTTACCTTAGAAGAGCGCGATAGTGATTATTCAATTGAAATCATTTCACCTGATAAGCCAGGACTTCTCTCCATCGTTGCTGGTGTACTCAATCTTGCTCGCCTCGATGTTCGCTCTGCTCGCACTAAGTCACATGGTCCATCAGCAGTTATGAAATGGATTGTTACACCTGATCCACATGCACCTGCAATTACCGCAGAGAAATTACATCGCGAAATTGAAGCGGGGCTCAAGGATTCAAAGAGTATTGAAGAGAGAATCAATGATCGAGCCCTTGCATATGCCCAACTTCCAACCATTCCCGTACCAGCGCCAGTAGTTGAATCAATTAGAGATGCGGCAACAGATGCAACTGTCTTTGAAGTTCGAAGCCATGATCGTCCGGCTCTGCTCTTTAGAATTGGTGCAGTAGTGACGCAATCTCAGGTGGATATTCGCTCGGCAATTGTTACAACGCTAGGTGCTGAAGCAATCGATACCTTATACGTCACAGAAATTAGTGGGGGAGCGCTCAGCGATGAACGTGCACGCGAAGTTCGTGAACGCTTGGCAGCGATGCTCAAGTAGGCTCGGCACCTATGTTTGAATCACTGACTACCCGAATTGGTGGAGCATTTTCATCTCTTCGCACCCGCGGGAAGCTATCTGCTAGTGATATTGAAAACACGTGTGCTGATATTCGATTGGCACTACTTGAAGCCGATGTTGCACAAAGCGTGGTGGAGAACTTTGTAACTCTGATTCAAGAAAAATCTCTTGTAGCCCTTCCACAATTGCAATCGGGCACAAATCAAGCCAATGCCATCTTTGAAATCGTCAATAAAGAACTTATTGAAATTCTAGGAGGCGAGGCGCGCAGAGTCCGTTTTGCTAAAAATCCACCAACAGTAATTATGTTGGCAGGCCTTCAAGGCGCTGGTAAGACAACTCTTGCTGGAAAGCTTGCAAAGTTTTATGCCGATCAAGGAAATACTCCGCTACTTATTGCTTCAGATTTAGCGCGTCCAAATGCTGTGACTCAATTACAAGTTGTTGGAGAAAGTATTGGTGTTCCAGTATTTGCACCAGAAATTGGCAGTGGTACTGGTGATCCAGTGCGAGTTGCGCGCGACGGAATTGCCTTTGCAAAATCAAAACAGTACAACATGGTCATTGTCGACACTGCAGGTCGCTTAGGTATTGATGAAGAGCTCATGAAACAAGCCCGAGATATTCGCGACGCAGTTCAACCCGATGAAATTCTTTTTGTCGTCGATGCAATGATCGGCCAAGATGCTGTTCGTACCTCTCAAGCATTCCTTGATGGCGTTGGATTCGATGGCGTAGTGCTAACAAAACTAGATGGTGATGCTCGAGGCGGTGCGGCACTCTCAATTGCATCCCTTACAAAGCGCCCCATCATGTTTGCATCCACTGGTGAAAAACTTGCTGATTTTGATATTTTCTATCCAGATCGCATGGCTTCTCGAATACTCGGAATGGGCGATGTTGCAACGCTAGCCGAACAGGCAAAGAAGGCCTTCAATCCAGATAGCGCAGAAAGATTAGAGAAGAAGTTTGAAAGTGGCGAAGATTTCACACTTGAAGATTTCCTAGAACAATTAGAAGCAATGTCGAATATGGGTTCAATGTCAAAGATGCTTTCAATGTTGCCAGGTGCTGGAGCTATGAAAAAACAGATTGATAATTTTGATGAATCAGAACTTGTTCGCACTAAATCAATTGTTCAATCGATGACACCAATAGAGCGTCGTGACCCCAAGGTTCTCAATGGTGCACGCCGTGCTCGTATTGCATTAGGCAGTGGTCGCAAAGTCTCTGATGTGAATTCTTTAGTAGAACGCTTTAGCGCAGCGCAGAAAATGATGAAACAAGTGCGCAATGGTGGAATGCCGCAAGGTCTCGGTGGGATGGGAATGCCAGCGATGCCAAAGGCTGCGCCAAAGAATGTGCCGCAGAAGAAGAAGTCCAAGTCAGGCAATCCAGCTAAACGAGCCTTAGAAGAGGGTCAGTAGGGCTCAATTTCGCAATTGTGGGCGGCAATGGCAGAATACGGAACCTGTTGATGGGGCCCTCTACCCCCGACAACATTAGAAATCCGACGTCAGATCTTTTGATTGCGCACCCCGCTGCGATCTCTAGGTAGGACACACACTTATAGGAGTACAACTTTCTTGGCTACAAAAATTCGTCTTATGCGTATGGGAAAAATCCGCACACCATTTTTTCGCGTTGTCGTAACAGATTCACGCAAAGCACGTAACGGTCTTTCAATTGAAGAGATCGGTCGCTATGTTCCAGGACAAGAGCCATCACTTATCGAGATTAACTCTGAGCGCGCTCTTTACTGGCTCGGCACAGGTGCACTTCCAACAGAGGCTGTAGAGGCGTTGTTGAAGATCACTGGAGATTGGCAGAAGCACAAGGGATTGCCTGGAACAGAGGGCACACTCCGCGTTGCAGCTCCACGCGTTGGCAAGAACGTTGCATACGAAGCAGCGGTCAAGCAAGCAATGGATGAACCAAAAGAAGGCGCAACAACTCTGAAGAAGAAGGCACAAGAGAAGTTAGCTGCTAAAGCAAACCCAGTTGTAGAAGAAGAAGTACCAGTAGCAGTAGTTGCCGATGAGACACCAGTTGTTGAAGCAGTAGTTGCTGAAGAAGCACCTGTTGTTGAAGCTGTTGTTGAAGAGACACCAGTTGCAGAAGCGAGTGCTGAGTAACAATGATGGATGAAGCCCTCGAGCATTTAGTAAAGGGAATCGTCGATAATCCTGAGGATGTCGTTGTCAAAGAGAAGACACATCGTCGCGGTACAACTCTAGAAGTTCGAGTTAACCCTGAAGATATCGGCAAGGTCATTGGTCGCAATGGTCGCACAGCAAAAGCTCTTCGCACAGTTGTTAGTGCGCTCGCAGGTCGCACGATCCGCGTCGATCTCATTGAGACCGACGAAGGTCGCTAACTACAACGATGCGCTTACTCGTGGGGCGAATTGGTCGCGCTCACGGAATTCTTGGTGAAGCAACGATTGAAGTTCGAACTGATGACCCAGAAACTCGCTTTGCTATTGGCGAACGCGTTCAAACCGATAAGCAAGGCGAACTAACAATCATCTCGGGCAGAGTTCATAATGGAATTCTCCTCCTTGGTTTTGAAGGTATTTCCGATCGCAATGGCATCGAAGCGTTCAAAGATACTTTGCTCTATTCCGATGTAGATATCGATGCGGAAAGTGATGATGAAGACGATTATCACGTTCTCCAACTCATCGGATGTATCGCTTATTTGGAAAGCGGTGAGAAATTCGGTGAAGTCACCGATGTCATCAATCTCCCTGGCCAAGATTTATTGGCAATCACGACCGCTCATGGTGAAACGCTTATTCCCTTTGTACATCAATTAGTTCCAGTCGTTGATATCAAGGCAAAACGTATGACTGTCATTCCTCCAGATCTCACAGGTGAAGTCATATGAGAATTGATGCAGTAACAATTTTTCCTGATTATTTTGCACCGATGCAGCTCTCCTTGCTCGGAAAAGCACAAGGACAAGGAATATTAGAAATAAATATTCACGATTTGCGCTCATTCACAACAGATAACCATCACACAGTCGATGACACTCCATATGGTGGTGGCGCTGGAATGGTGATGTTGCCAGAGGTATGGGGCCTTGCAATTGATTCAGTTATTGAAGATGGCGCAACACTCATTGTTCTCACCCCTGCGGGTAAACGTTTCACACAAGAGATGGCACATGAACTAACGAATGCAAAGCAATTGATTTTTGCATGTGGTCGATATGAAGGTATCGATGATCGTGTACGCCAGCATTATTCTGCGCAGCAATACAGCGCGCGTGGAATCAAAGTGTTAGAAGTATCAATTGGGGATTATGTATTAGGTGGAGGAGAAGTTGCCTCCATGGTGATGATTGAAGCAATTACTCGACTATTACCTGGCGTTCTCGGAAATCCCGAATCATTAGTGGAAGAGTCACATAAGAGCGAGGGATATCTGGAATATCCAAACTTTACAAAGCCACAATCATGGAGAGATATCTCAGTGCCCGAGATATTGCTCAGCGGAAATCATGCTGAGATAGCAAAGTGGCGAGCAACACAAGCAGAATTACGCGCAAAAAAGAATTTATAACTCGCGGGTAACAGTACTTCTACCGTAGCGTTCTCTCATGGCTTCAATTGATCCAAAACTTCAAGAGCGTCTCATCAGAGATCTTGAACCTACTGTCGCAGTTGAATTAGCCCGCCACCTTGAGATTCAAAAGGACTGGTATCCACATGACTATGTCCCATGGTCTGAAGGACGAAACTTTGCAGGTCCACTCAATGGAGATGCATGGGAAGCAAAAGATTCGCGTCTATCTACCGTTGCCCAAGATTCACTCGTACTGAATTTATTGACTGAAGATAATTTACCTAGCTATCACACTGAGATTGCGATCTCTATGGGACGAGATGGCGCATGGGGAAATTGGATTGAACGTTGGACTGCTGAAGAAAATCGCCAC
>CAMBGL010000026.1 GCA_945866155.1 Bifidobacterium breve | reverse complement strand
GCAAGGCGCGACTTAGATTTAGCCTGGCGACCCTTTGCATTCTGGCGAACCCAATCGAGCTCTTCAGCTAAACGCTTTGCACGCTTTGCATCTTTTTGTCCTTCAACTTTGAGACGTGCTGCCTTTGTCTCCAAGTACGTGGAGTAATTGCCTTCATATGGATATGCGCGGCCGCGGTCGAGTTCCAAAATCCATTCGGCCACATTGTCCAAGAAATATCTATCGTGAGTAATGGCAACAACGGTACCTGGATATTTACTCAAGAATTGCTCAAGCCATAAAACAGATTCGGCGTCTAAGTGGTTTGTAGGCTCATCAAGAAGAAGCAAATCTGGAGACTGTAATAACAATTTACAGAGTGCAACACGGCGACGCTCTCCACCAGATAACACAGTGACATCGGCATCAGGTGCTGGGCAACGAAGCGCATCCATTGCTTGCTCTAATTGCGCATCTAGATCCCATGCATTGCGATGATCCAATTGCTCCTGAAGGTTTCCCATCTCAGTAAGTAATTTGTCGTAATCGGCATCAGGATTGGCCATCTCATCCGAGACGGCATTGAAGCGATCTAGCATTGCAATAGTTTCTGCAACGCCCTCTTTTACATTGTCTAAAACATTTTTTGTTTCATCTAGAACTGGCTCTTGCATCAAGATTCCTACTGTGTATCCCGGTGATAGAAATGCTTCACCATTCGATGCAGTTTGTAGCCCGGCCATAATCTGGAGAACCGTTGATTTACCTGCACCATTAGGGCCGACAACACCGATTTTTGCACCTGGGTAAAAGGCCAAAGTCACATCGTCAAGAATTACTTTTTCACCATGCGCTTTACGCGCTTTTTTCATCGTATAAATAAACTCAGCCATGAGAGGAAACCTTACTCGTTAGTGTCGGTAGACTTAGCATCACACGACCCCTACAGGCGCCTGTAGCTCAGTCGGATAGAGCACCCGCCTTCTAAGCGGGTTGTCGCAGGTTCGATTCCTGCCAGGCGCGCAACGATTTACTTTGAAAATCTAATAGTTAAAGAAAAACGACCGGCATATAGCCGGTCGCCTCTCCCTCGTGGAACTTTTGTAGAAATTAACCGATCTTTGCTACTAGATCTTGTGACTTCTTGAGAAGAGCACCATCAATAACGCTGAAGCCAAGTTTCTCTCCAACAGTCTTTGAGCAAGCAGGGCTCAACAAATAAGTTGCAATCGCCTTTACAGCGGCTGCCTTTGTCTTATCTGGATAAGCAGTATCTGCCAACATGTAAGAAACGATACCTAGTGGGTATGCACCTGGCTCTTTAGTTGCATAGTCAAATGTGAGGTAGCCATTTGCATCTTGTGTTGCAGAAGCTAGGAATGCGCTAACACCAATTGAATTTGGAACAGCAACATTTCCTGCAGGATTGATTACATTTGCAATCTTTAGCTTATTAGCAACTGCATAGTTTACTTCTGCATAAGTGATTGAGTAAGGAGTCTTTCCTGCAAGTAATGCGACACCTGTTGAAGAGTTTGCACCAACTACACGACCGAGGTTGTCGGCTGAGTTAATGTTTCCAGGGAAAGCATCCTTGAATACCTTGTTCTTCGCCTTTGTCCAAATAGAAGCAGCGCTCTTGTTTAGATAAGTTGTGAAGTTCTCCGTAGTACCTGAAGAATCTGAGCGATAGATAACTGAGATCTTCTGGTCAGGCAATGTGAAGTTTCCGCTGACTGTCTGTGTACGAAGGACTTGAAGCTTTCCATCTTTACCCTTGACTGGATTACCTTGGCGGTCCTTCTTGTAAATTGTCACTATGGTTGCCTTGTTATTATCAGCAACGATTGCTGGATCATTCCAACGTGTGATTGTTCCACCAAAGATTCCAGCGATTGTTTCTGCTGAAAGTTGTAGAGCCTTCTTTGTTGTTGGGAAGTTATAAAGCACAGCAATTGGAGCTGCAACTACTGGAACGTGGATGAGTGATGCACGCTTTGTAGTTGCTGTGTAAGGACCATCTGACATCCAGAAATCACCGATTGACTTATCGGAGTTTGATTGACCTGTTCCTGAGCTAGATGATGCGTAGCTGTATGTATCGCCAGCAGAAGATTGTGCAGCAAATGGAGCTTTGCATGCCTCAATGAGTGCTGCTGGGAAAGATGCTCCGCCGCCTGAAATCGCAGATCCTGCATATGCAGGTGTTGTTGCTACCAAACCAAACGCGACTGCAATAGCTGCAATTTTCGCGATCTTTGAAATTTTCATGTACTTCCCCTCATAGGTGTGAAACTAGTTTTCGACTAGCATTGAGAGAAAACTATTGATGGGGGATTAACCAGAACCCCCTGTTTGGCAAACGAAAGTGAACAGTTATATGAACAATTGGTATCGCTTAGCCAAAGCGGCCAGTGACGTAATTCTCAGTTCTCGTATCGCGCGGACGACTAAAGATTTCACTTGTAGGTGCCGCCTCAATCATTTGACCAGGACCACCCTCAGATAAAAAGAAGCCCGTGTAATCAGATACGCGTGCCGCTTGTTGCATATTGTGAGTCACAATAATAATTGTCATGGTGTCGGATAGCTCACGAATAGTCTCTTCGATACGAAGAGTTGAGCCTGGGTCAAGTGCTGAACATGGCTCATCCATCAAGAGAACTTGTGGCCGAACGGCAAGGGCTCGAGCAATGCAAAGGCGTTGTTGCTGACCACCAGAGAGCGAGCCACCATGTGCACCAAGGCGATCTTTTACTTCATTCCACAAACCAGCACGCACTAGACACTCCTCGAGTAACTCATCTTTATTAGAAACTTTTTGTTGAGATAACTTCAAACCAGAGAGCACATTTTCGCCAATTGTCATTGAAGGAAATGGATTTGGCTTCTGGAAAACCATTCCGATTTGCAGACGAATCTTTGTTACATCTGTGCCAGGTGCATAAACATCTTTGCCATCTAGCAGGACCTCACCAGCCATTGCAGCGCCTGGAATAAATTCATGCATACGGTTGATGGTTCGAATAAAAGTTGATTTTCCGCAACCGGATGGTCCGATAAGCGCTGTGACAGTGCCAGCAGCAAAATCAAGGTTTACATCCGAAAGAACATGGTTCTTTCCAAACCAGGCATGAATGCCGCGAGTTTCCAGGCCGGTACCCATTGCGCGAGTACCCGGTGCCTTTTGGACCTTTGCATTTGCTACATCGGCTAACGATGATGGCGTTGTTGTTTCCATTTTTTTATTCTCGCTCTCATGTGATTCGTTCATCGTGCAACCTTTCGAGTTCCAAGCAATCGTGCCAAAGTAAATAGAACCAGGACAATTATCATGAGTACAAGTAGGCCAGCCCATGCACGTGTAATTGCCTCAGGTGAGCCAGCATTGAAAGATTTCCAAATGTAATAAGGCAAAGAACCAATTGATCCGTTGAATGCATTTGGATTTACTGTATCGCCACCGCCAGTGAGTAAGAGGAGCGGCGCGGTTTCTCCAGCAATGCGTGCAATTCCTAGAATTACCGCAGTTATTAGACCGCTGCGAGCAGCCGGCAAAACAATCATGGCAACAGTGCGCCATTGTGTACCACCGAGTGCAACACCTGCTTCGCGTAAATCATCTGGAATCAACTTCAATACTTCTTGTGATGTTCTGGCAACAGTTGGAATCATCAAAATAGTGAGGGCAAGAGCTCCCATTAATCCTGAATAACCTTTAGTGATGGGATAAAGAACAGCAGAGAGAATAAAAAGCCCCGCAACAATAGATGGAACTCCACTCATTGCTTGGACCAAGAATTGAATAGGTCGACTCAGCGAACCTTGAATTTCTGTCAGGTAAAGAGCAGTAAGGATCCCAATAGGAACACTCATGATCAAGGCCAAGACAACAAGTGTGAGGGTTCCCGTTATTGCATGGAGAAGACCACCATTTGCAATTGGATCTGTAGGGGCAGCGAGTGACATATCGGTTGTCAAAATACCAAGATGTAATCCTTTGTAACCTTTGGAGACAACTGTTCCAATAATACTTGCGATAGGCATTACAGTAAGCACGGCGCCAACTGCAACAAGTGAACTTACAAATGCATCTTTAGCTGCTGCGCTTCCTCGCGCGAAATATTGCAGGCCTGCAGTAAGTGACATGTAGAGGAGAAAGAAAAGTATGAAGTAAGCCAATTTGCCCTTCATTGGCGTAATTGCAACTATCACGTAAGTGGCAACAATCGATAGAAGAAAAAAGAATAGGTCGCGAAGCTTATCTTTTGTAGAAGGAAGCCATGGGCGTGTAGGAGTTGGCGTGCTTATGGTTGTCATCGACCAGACTTTCCTGTTCCTCTTACAATCAAATCTGCAATTGCATTGACAACCAGAGTGAGCAGGAAGAGAACAAGACCGGCAGCCATTAACGCCTTGATTTCATAAGGGCTTGCCTCACCAAATTTCAAAATAATGAGAGAAGCAACGTTTCCACCAGCACCAAGTAATACTTGCCAATTTACCTGGAAAACAATATTGAGAACTGAATAGACAGCAACAGTTTCGCCCATCGCACGACCAAGGCCAAGCATTGCGCCACCAATGACTCCGCTCTTACCGTGTGGAATCACAACAGCTTTAATCATTGCCCAACGTGTTGCACCGAGTGCGTACGCCGCTTGAATTCGATCAAGTGGTGCTTGGGAAAATATTTCACGAGCAACTGAGGTAACAATTGGAATAATCATGATTGCAAGTACTACGCCCGCCACAAATGGTGAACGCGTTACCACGTATGGTTCTAATTTAAGGAATGGTAAGAATCCAAAATAGTTATTGAGAAGTTTTGCCCAATATTCAACACTTGGCATAAGAACGAGAAATCCCCAAATACCAAAGAGGATTGATGGAAATGCTGCCATCATGTCTATGACTGCAATCAGAATCTTTTTCAACCAACCTGGTGCATAAAAGTTTAGAAAAAGTGCTGAGAAAACTGAGATAGGAAGTGCTATCGCAACGGCAACGATGGAACAAAGAATTGTTCCGACAAGCATCGCCGCTAGTCCGAAGGTACTATCTACAACATTTCCAGCATCATCGACTGAAATACTCCAATCTGATGATGTTAGAAATTTGAAACCTTCTTGACGCAATACTTCATAGCCGCGGTACGCAAGAAAAATTGCGATCAAACCTAAAATCAGAAGAGAGGAGAGTCCCCCAATTGTTACAACTGTGCGAAAGACTTTGTCAGAAAAGCGAGGTTGGGTTGTTAGCTCTCGTGGTGCTGGTACTACGCGCACAGGAGCAGACGTCGTCATGCCCCGAATCCTGCTCGTAACTGAGAGAAAATAGGCAGATGCTTGGTTACGAGAAGGTGAACGAGAGGTGAAATAACGGGGCACTATTTTTGGCGCTCCGAGCGCGAGCGCCTAAGGTATCCACATGGCAAACGAGCAACCCAACCTCATCTGGATCGACTGTGAGATGACCGGTCTATCCCTACAAAATGATCTCTTGGTGGAAATTGCCGTTCTCGTGACAGATTCAGAGCTCAACCTCATTGGCGAAGGCGTCGATGTTGTTATCCATGCAACTGATAGCCAACTAGAAGGTATGAACGACTTTGTTCGCGAGATGCATACCAATTCTGGCCTCATCACCGAAATTCCAAAGGGCATAACTTTGGCAGCCGCTGAAGCGAAAATAATTGCCTACTTGGAAAGTGCTTCAACGATTGCCGGAAAGTCTCCCCTTGCAGGAAATTCCGTTGGAGTAGATCGCGCATTTATCGATCGCGATATGCCACTTCTTAGCGCCTATCTGCATTACCGAACCATCGATGTTTCATCCATAAAAGAATTAGCACGTCGCTGGAATCCCAAGGCTTATTTCAACGCCCCTGCCAAGACTGGTAACCACCGTGCCCTTGGCGATATTCAAGATTCAATTGCAGAATTGGCCTATTACCGCTCGGCAATCTTTATTGATGCGAGCGCACAAGGCTCCGAGGACGCGAAGTAGCAAGGTAGACTTTGCCACTCATGGTGGACGTAGCTCAGCTGGTAGAGCACCCGGTTGTGGTCCGGGATGTCGCGGGTTCGAGCCCCGTCGTTCACCCCAATATTTCTTAGTTGAAAGCAGGCTTTCGTGAACTCCAAGATATTCGATGTTGTTATCGAAATCCCTGCTGGCTCACGCAATAAATACGAAATTCATCACGAAACTGGCGAGATTCGCCTTGATCGCATGCTCTTCACATCAACTCGCTTTCCCCACGATTACGGCTTTGTAAAAAACACACTCAGCCTCGATGGAGATCCACTCGACGCACTCGTTATGTTGGATGAGCCAACTTTTCCTGGCTGCGTTGTTTCATGTCGCGCAGTTGGAATGTTTCACATGGTTGATGAAAAAGGCGGCGATGACAAACTTCTCTGTGTTGCAGCCGGAGATATTCGCAAAAACCGTATTCAAGACTTAGAAGATGTTGCCGAGTATGAACTCTCTGAAATCCAACACTTCTTTGAAGTCTATAAAACACTCGAACCCGGTAAAGAAGTACACGGTGGCGATTGGGTAAACCGCGCTGCAGCAGAGGCTGAAATTGTTAGTTCTTATGCTCGCTATACAGGTCCAAAACATAGATAATTTCCCACACAAAAACCTTAGGGAGAGCTAAGTGATCAATAGCGGAGATACAGCATGGGTGCTTGCTAGCGCAGCACTAGTTCTATTTATGACCCCAGGACTTGCAGTCTTTTACGGCGGAATGGTGCGCGCAAAGAGTGCGCTCAACATGATGATGATGTCATTTGCAGCAATCGGTGTTACAACAATTATCTGGGTTCTCTACGGTTATTCACTCGCTTTTGGAAAATCACACGGTGGATTCATTGGTGGATTTGAACACATTGGTCTAGCGGGCACACTCAATCAAGTAGTTGGTGCTCCTGATCACCAAATACCAACGCTTGCTTTTGCAATGTTTCAACTTACCTTTGCAATTATCACCGTTGCACTCCTATCGGGCGCTATTGCAGATCGCGCAAAGTACGGCTCATGGGTTCTCTTCGTAGCAATCTGGATAACACTTGTATATATCCCAGTTGCACACTGGGCATTTGCAGGACAAGGTGGCACTGGCGGTTGGATCATCGACAAATTAGGTGCACTCGATTTTGCAGGTGGAACAGTTGTTGAAATAAATTCAGGTGCCGCAGCCCTAGCCCTTGCTCTTGTCCTCGGTAAGCGCGATGGATTCCGTCGCGATCCAATGCGACCACATAACATGCCACTTGTATTACTTGGCGCTGGAATGCTCTGGTTTGGTTGGTTTGGATTCAATGCAGGAAGTGCGTTATCTGCTGGTTCCCTTGCTGCAACAGCGATGATCAACACTCAAATTTCAACAGCAGCGGCATCGATGACATGGATTCTCTTTGAAAAACGTCGCGATGGAAAAGCAACAACACTCGGTGTTGCCTCCGGTGCTATTGCAGGTGCTGTTGCAATTACTCCTGCTTGCGGATTCGTAAATCCACTTGGTGCATTAGTAATTGGTCTCATGGCTGGCGTGCTAAGTGCCTATGCAGTTTCGCGCAAATACAAATTGGGTTATGACGATTCACTCGACGTTGTTGGAGTCCACGGCATCGGTGGAATCCTAGGAATGCTCGCTATTGGCATCCTTGCAACGACAACTGCCAATGAGGCAGGTGGACTTGGTCTTCTTATGGGTGGAGGCACTTCCCTACTTACTAAACAATTCATCGCGATTGTTGTTGTTGCAGCATTCTCATTTTGTGCCACATGGCTTATTGCCCAGGCTATATCTAAGACGATCGGCTTCCGGGCTTATCGCGATGATGAACTCAATGGCCTAGATACTCGCTTCCACGCCGAATCGGCATATGACATCACCGGAAATTCAAACCGTTACTAGTATTGACAACAACTAAGAATCGAGAGAGAAATGAAACTAATCACCGCAATCGTCAAACCTGCAAAGGTTGATGAGATCAAAGTTGCGCTACAAGCTGCAGGAGTTGCAGGTATGACAGTTTCTGAAACTCGTGGCTTTGGTCGTCAAAAAGGTCATACAGAAATTTATCGTGGCGCTGAATACACAGTTGATTTCATTCCTAAAGTTCGCATTGAGATATTGGCAGAAGATTCAGAAGCCGGAAGCATTGTTGATCTCATCGTTGCAACTGCCAACACAGGTTCAATTGGTGATGGAAAAGTCTGGGTTACTCCAGTTGATACTGTTGTCCGCGTTCGCACTGGCGAACGCGGCGGAGATGCGTTGTAGAAGCGCAAAAATAAGCCAGAAATAAAGATTTCAGCGATTTCCGCAAGCGCCTATGCGCTGATAGGGTTTGCAGGCATTCAAGGTTTCCCCCTTTGAATGTAATCGGGTGGTTAGCTCAGTTGGTAGAGCAGGTGACTCTTAATCACCGGGTCGGGGGTTCGAGTCCCTCACCACCCACATATGTAGGCCAGAGGAATCAAATTTGGCTACTTGATGATCTTTGTGAGTGTCGGTAACAATTTGTTGAGACTCTTCACTGGATTTGCCAAAGTAAAGATAAAAACCATATATCCAACCAACGCGACCCACGAGTTAATAAAACAGGTAGCTACAAGAATGATTCCTAACAATGCTGGGAATCCATTGAATATGAGAAGAGCTTTGTTTTGATACTCTCTTGTCTTGTCTGTCAAAATGAAATCATCAGTCCAGTTGATTGATACATCGCCTCTAAATGTGAGAACTATCAATCGTTGAATTGAAGCAGTCCAGTACTGACCAAAGAGGCAAATGCCAAAGTAGAAAACTCCCCATTTCATATTTGGATTATTTAGATTTTCAGCTAGAAGGGCCGCGCCAAATGGCATCAATGCCACCCAACCAAGCGTTAAACCATGGTTCCAAACAATGAATGCATTTGTTCCTACAACGTATTGACTTGTTACGTGATATTGATACCACCAGGCAAATAAGACAAAAAAGCCAAGGGCATAAGCAAAAAAGGTCGGCCAATGTTCAAACATTGCGCCATTAAAGTCTTCGCTCTTGCTTATTCCATGTGCCAGGCTGAGAACATCAAGGCCCAAAAGTGTTAGAGCAATTGAGAAAACCCCGTCACTCAAGGTATCAATTAATTTGTGGCTTATGTGCTTAAATTCCTTGGTCATGTGGTTCTCCGCTTCCAAGTGGACTTGGGAGCAAATTATCTGGAAGTTTTTGAGATTTCATAGACTCGCCCAGATAAATCTTAAAACTGAACTACTTTTTCTTATATCCCTTTGGACACTTTGCGTTGGCTCCAGTTACTTTTTTGGTCAACTTGCCTTTTACGCAAGTTATAGAAGAAGTTGGCTTACTGGTGGCGCTCTTTTGAGTTGTATCTTGCTGTGCTATGAAAGCTTCAGCTTGCTTTATTAGATCTAAATGTTTGAAGACTGGAGAAATAACACCAAGTTCCCGTGGGTGTTTTTCATTTGCAGGCGCATTAGTGGCTCCACAAGCATAGAAATTCATACCAGTTGAAATTCCTTGCCCTACATAAATTACTTCTCCTTTATAGGTAGTTGTAATCCCGCTACCAGAGTCGCCAGGGCACAAAGAAAGATTAGTTAGGAGTGTTTCTTTTGCCACATCGGTAAGTTGTTGACCTTGCAACCATGAAAAATCAGACTTGGGAGCCAAGTTAGATCTCATGATTCGCGGAAACTCACTTGGACTTTTATTGGGATTATTTCGATCCTCAGCACACGGATTTTTCTGCCCGGGATCACAACGATCTCGATACTCACCATACCCATGGAAAATTACCTCTGCTCGCGCATTGACTAATTCTGCCTCAATTTCTGCAGTCATTAACTTTGCTGGAGATACAGTTGCTAAATCTCTATCTAAGACAAGAACAATAAAATCGTTGAGTCCACCTATTGATGATTTTTTGTAATCACCTACAAAAGTCTTTATGACTTTTGCCCTTCCTTCAGGATTCTTAGTTGAAGAGTTAGGTTTTCCTACAGTGATATACGGTGGCTCTTGCAAAACGCGATCACCATTGTTCTCAAAACGGTAATGGGAATGTGCAGCGCTAAGAACGATACGTGGTGAGTATAAGAATCCACTCCAACCGGCCATCAAGTTAACTTCTGAAGGACCTTGCTGCCCAAAGATAGGAACTGCTCGGGGGTTTTCGAGATTCACTGGCGCATTTAAACCAGCTTGAGCTACGGGAGTTGAGGAGAAAATCAGCGCACTCGTAACCAAAAGGGCTAGAGCAACTTTGCGCATGGCTCAATGTAACAACGAATCTTTCTCCGTCAAGAGTTTTGAAGTGCCCAAACTTCCTAAATCTGTTCAAAATCTAGTAAATGTCAGACCACATCCCTAATATGGGTTGTGGATCAAGATCAATTGAATCCATATGTGGCGTATGAAGGATATGTAGTTCGAGTCCCTCACCACCCACATATGAAACTGGTTGTAATGGGATGTAATCAGTCCTTGTACCAACGACTGTAAAAGAGTGTTGAAGTAGCACCTAGCGCAATAAAGAGCACAGGAATCCACAGCGAAACGTGTGAGCCATAGTCATCAATTACTTTGCCAGCCCAGATAGATGCGAATGCACCTGTAAGTGGAATTCCTGCAAATATCAATGAAATTGCTTCGGTCATATGAGACTTTGGTATTCGCTTTTCAACCATCGAAATTGCCGTCGGGAACAAGGGTCCGACACTTCCTCCTAAGAAGAAATTGAGAACAAAGAGCACTGGAAGTGAGCTTATAAATGGCAGTGGAATAGCAAGCAAAGTAAATATGACTAGATTTATTCGAAATCTTATTCCGGCAGATACTTTCCATTTGATTCCACCATTGATAAGAGCAAAAATCATTCCTCCAACTGATCCCACACCTAAGAGCACTCCTGCAATTGCTGGATGTCCAATTTCACGAGTGAATGCGACAAAAGCTAAATTGATTGGTCCAAAACATCCACCGATGAGAATCAATGGAATTGCCACGGAATGAATTGCGCGGTTTCGAATAAGTGGTGGAAATTCACCGCGTTCTAGTATTAGCGGAGTTGAAACATCGTGAGTCAGAAGCATGGCTCCACCAATGAGGAAGAATGTAGTTGCAAGAATCAGACCGGCTGGTGGCGAAACTGTTGAGATAGCAGTAGCTAGAACTGGTCCAGTGATATAGACAGTCTGATCCAACGCACTTTCAAAGCTATAGGCAGTATCTACTTTTGCCTTTTGATTATCGCCAATCATCGACATCCAACGCCGGCGAGTAAAAGATCCGATTGAAACCGATGAAGATTCGGCCGCAATGATAGCAACGAACCAACTCCAAATCGGTGCGCCAAAGGAAACTAAAGCAATAAATGTAAACATTGCGACTGCACGTATTGGCACTGCAATTCTTAGTACAAACTTCTGTCCTCGTTTATCAGATTGATTTGACCAAAATGGTGTGGAGAGCACCGTCGTCAATGCTGCTACTCCGGTGAGAGCACCGGCAATGGCATATTTTTGTTGTGCGCCAAGTACGATAAAAATAATCGCAAGCGAATCCATTCCTCCAGGCATTCGCGCAATGAAGCCTGAGAATGAAATCCGAATTGCTCCTGGGATTCTAAAGAGTGATTTATATGTCTCAAGCACGCGAGAAGTGTACGTCTATAGGAGTGGAGTGATACCTAATAACGCTGGACTCCTCGGCGTCCCCAAAATTCCCACATTCCCATAACACTGAGCACGAGTGCGAATCCAAAGAGAAGATCTTCAATGGGGGCAGAACATATTCGGATTCCGATAATTGCATCCGGGCTATACATCACAATATTTCTCGAAGTTAGCCACCAGTTAGTAAGTAATTGGAATGGCAAGATGATTGCATATGAACTCCAGAATGCCGCTCGCGTTAGCATTGAATTTCTAAATAGAAATAGGTCTGCCATGATTGCGATGCCAAAGGCAGCGATTGCGATATCTGAATAAATCATTCGCCAAATTCACCTTTACGCCAGTGAGGCTTCACAGTTGTAATGCCTTCAACAGTCAAAATCGCTGCTAGTGGTACAACAATGAAGAAAAGGTATTCTTCTAGTGGGATGGCGAAGGGGCCATAGATTCCTAAAATCTGACTACGATCAAAAAACCAATGACCTTG
>CAMBGL010000025.1 GCA_945866155.1 Bifidobacterium breve | reverse complement strand
ACGAGTTCGCTTGCGCTAAAAAGATCCCCGCGCACGGTCACGATTTCATTTCCTGCGGCGACTCGATAACTTTCAATCGTGGATGAACAGGTAAGTGAATTCCCCGCTTTTATTGGACGATTGATTTCAAATCTCTGATCTCCGTGTACAAGGCGAGACCAATCTAGATTTACGTCAGAGCCTGACAATATTTTCTGCATTTGATCCAGCGTTATACGAATTGAAAAAGTTGGAGGTGCGAATTCAGTATTTGTTTCGCCCAGCACGGAAGCAAAAGAATTAATCTGCGATTGTGAAACGGTAATTGTCTCAGCACCCTTGAAGGTGCGCCCGACCGAATCGGGATTGAGCATTAGCGAGTTTCGCGGTGAAGTGTTGAAAGCTTGCAACGAGGACAGAACTTCTTGAGTTCCATGCGATCTGGATCGTTGCGGCGGTTCTTCTTTGTAATGTAATTACGTTCTTTACATTCAACGCAGGCCATGGTGATCTTTGGACGAACGTCCGCGCTCTTACTTGCCATGGTCATGCTCCCTTTATCTTTTGTCGAACCTTTGTGATGAGGCGCTTAGGTTACCTGAGCGCACTCATTGCGCGAAATTCGCGCTTGTATTACTCGTAGCGGGAGCGGGATTTGAACCCACGACACAGCGATTATGAGCCGCTTGCTCTACCAAGCTGAGCTATCCCGCCCTACAAAACAATCTTACGATTATTTCGAGCCCCCCACCGGAATCGGACCGGTGACCTTTTCCTTACCATGGAAACGCTCTACCAACTGAGCTAGGGGGGCGTTGATCAATACGTGAGGGTACAGGCAATCTCGGCGATTCTAAAAATTACACTTTTAGAGCGCAGGATCTAGCGTGATTTTTCCTGTTGTGCCTCTACCAACGATTGCTCTATGAGCATCGCCAGCTTTAGATAATGGAAATGTTGCGCCAATGATTGGCTTGAGTTTTCCACTCTTAATAAGAATGAATAGTTGGGCAATCACATCGTCTAGTAGTTCTTTCTTCCCGAAACAATGTCCGAGCCAAAATCCTGTAATAGTTTTATTGCTTCCAAGTAATGAAATGGAATTTACAGGGGTTGCCATTTCACCTGATGCCATTCCGTAGACAATGACTCGACCAAATGGTGCAAGGACTTCAAGGCTGGCATCGAAAGTTTTTCCGCCAACCATCTCTAATACGAGATCAACTGGTTTTCCATTATTAGCATCCAACATTGCTTGTGCAAGATTGGCACTTTTTGCATCAACAGTTACATCTGCGCCAAGGGATTTAGCAAGTACTGATTTTTCATCAGATGAAGTCACAGCGATGACACGTGCTCCCCACATCTTTGCAAGTTGAATTGCAACACTTCCAACTCCCCCAGCACCAGCATGAACAACAACGCTCTCACCTGGAACCAAGTGACCAAAAGTTTTTAGAATATGCCAGGCTGTTGTTCCTTGAACCAACATAGCAAGTGCGGCTTCATCGCTTACGCCTTCTGGGATTTCAATTGCAGCGCTCTTATGTGCCACAACTTTCTGTGCATATGCACCTTCAGAAATCGAAGCGAGTACTCGCTTGCCTTCAGGAGTTGTGCCAACTACTTCGAGTCCTGGGATGAGCGGCAGTTTTTGCTGTGTTACATATTGGTTGCGAATCTGCACCGTGTCTGCAAAGTTCAACCCGATTGCACTCACGTTGATAAGAACTTGGTCTGGTCCTGCAATCGGATCTGGAAGGTCAACTAGGTGCATGACCTCTGGACCACCGAATTCGGTGATCTGTATTGCTTTCATATTTATCCCTTTGTTGAGCCGAGAGTTAAGCCTGAAACAAACTGCTTACGCAGTACGAAGAACACGATCAAAGTTGGCAGAGCTGCGATAGTCGCGCCAGCAGCCAAGAGGTTGTAATCAGTTACAAATTCGCCCTGCAAGCGGCCTAAGGCAGATGTAATTGGACGCTTGGAGTCGGTGGACATAAGTACCAACGCCCAGAAGAAGTCATTATAAATCCATGTCGTCATCAGTACACCAAGAGATGCAAGTGCTGGACGAAGCAGCGGAAGCATCACCTTCGAGTAATGAACAAATACGCTTGCACCATCAACCATTGCTGATTCAGAAATCTCTTTTGGAACAGTCTTCATGTAGCTAGATAAAACAAATGTTGCAAAGCCCATCTGGAAGGCAACGTGAATTAACACAACACCCCAATGAGAGTCATACAAAATTCTTGGAATACCAAGTGCTTTGCCAAGGGTGATATACATCTTGAAAACTGGAATAAAGACTAACTGTGCTGGAAGCAAATTGCCTGCCGTGAAAAGTAGCAGCAATGAAACATTCCATTTAAATGAATAGCGGCTAACGACGAATGCAATCAATGAGCCAAAGAAAAGTGTGAGAAATACTGCCGGAATCGTAATCGCAGCGGAATTCCAGAAATATAAAGGCAGCTCCATGCGAGAGATTGCTTGCGTGTAGTTATCTAAGTTCAGTGTCTTTGGAATTGAGAAGACTCCGTTTGCGCGAACATCTTTATATGGACGAAGCGAAGTCCAAACAGTCCAAACGATTGGGAAAACCCAAATAATGGCAAATACACCGATGATTGCAGAGATAAAGCGATCCTTTACCTTCTGCTTGTTTTTGTACTTAGTAGCGGCTTGCTGAAGCTCTACGTCAATACTCATTGGACATCACTCTTAAAGGTTGCTCGTAGGTAGGCGATGATTGGCCCGATCGATAGAACGAAGAGGATTACGGCATAGGCAGCGCCCTTCATGGACGCCCCCTCACCAGCGATATTTGAGAAGACCAAGGTGCCAAGGATGGGCAGCCCTCCGCGGGAGCCATAAATAATATAAACAATGTCAAAAGCTCGAAGTGACTCGATGATCGTTATAACGATCACAATGATGTTTACCGGCTTCATTGAAGGGAAAATAACCTTCTTAAACGTCTGCCATTCAGTTGCACCATCTAGTGATGATGCCTCACGAAGTGCAAGATCCACGGACTTTAAGCCAGCTAAATACAAAAGCATGATGTAACCAATGTGTCGCCACGAGGCGATCGTCAAAATTACATAAATATTGATGTCATAGTTACCAAAAAATGAGAAGGCATTATCGATATCACGTCCCATAAGGCCGTTAATAAAGCCGTCAGGTCGAAGCAAGAAATCCCAGATGATTCCAGTTACTGCCAATGAAAGAACTACAGGAAGGTAGTACGCGGTCTCATAAAACTTATGACCGCGAATCTGGCGATCAACTTGGTAGGCGAGCAAAATGCCTATTGGGGTTGCAATTAATCCAAACCAACCCAGCCAAACAATATTGTTTTTTACCGCTTCCCAAAATGCGGGGGTGTCAAAGAAAATATTTTTATAGTTGGCAAGTCCAGCCCATTTAATACGGCTGATAGAAATGCCTGACCAGTATGTGAATGAAAGAAGAATTGTTAAAACCGCTGGGATCCACACAAGTAAAAGGTGGAAGAAAAGCGGAATCCCTACGAATGCACTCAGTGTTGTGCGGTCTGTCTTGGAAAAGGCTCGACGGCGAGAGACCTTACTAATGTCTTTCGCCGTCGAGCTCATACTTGTAACCCTATCTCTATATTAAT
The DNA here is from genome assembly GCA_945866155.1 of Bifidobacterium breve. Classification (GTDB taxonomy): domain Bacteria; phylum Actinomycetota; class Actinomycetes; order Nanopelagicales; family Nanopelagicaceae; genus Planktophila. The sequence continues at coordinate 8,819 of CAMBGL010000025.1, read as the reverse complement.
CTAGTTGGTTTATTCAATTTCTTGAATCGAAACTAATTGCGCCAAACTAATTACGCTAGAGGAGGAAGTGCTTCCCACTGAGATTGCAAAGTCTCTTGAATCTTTGCAACATCCTTTGGATTCTTGAACCATGACTGGATTGCTGGACCAACAACTGGACCTGCAAAGTCTGGACGAGTATCGCGATCAAGGAACTGAGTGATGTACTTTGCTTCAGCCATAACTGCTAGCTGTTCCTTCTGGAATGGATCGTATGAAGCAGTGTCTTGGCCACTGTTTGCTGAAGTCATAGGAATCAACTTGCCATCCTTGTCTGTTGCAGCAAGTGTTGCGTTAACACCTTCCATATCACCAGCAAACTTCAAGAAGTCTGCTCCGCCATCATTGTTAGTTCCATTTGCAGCTACGCACCAACCATCGATAGGTGCATCGATTGTGTCGCGGCCGTGCTCTGGATTGATTTCTGGGAATGGAATGATTGAAAGGTCAGCGTAATCAGCTTCTGACTGCTCCTTAAAGTTTCCACCGAACCATGAACCCATAAGCATTGATCCAGCCTTCCTCTGTAGAAGAAGCTGCATAGCTCCATCCCACTCGAGATCTAGAACGTTTGGATTCATGTAAGGGATCAACTGTGACCAGTATGTGAATACTTCTGTGACCTTTGCATCTGTCCACTTTTCGCGGCCAGCCAATAGATCTACGTGGAATTGATAACCGTTGATACGTGCATTAAGAATGTCGAATGTTCCCATTGCTTCCCAGCCGCCCTTATCTCCGGCAGCGAAACCAACAAGACCCTTCTTCTTCATACCATCGAGCATCTTTAGGTATTCATCCCAGTTTGTTACGTTGTCTGCATTCAAACCTAAGTCAGCAAACATTGACTTACGGAAGTGAAGACCCCATGGGTACCAAGACTTTGGAACGAAGTACTGCTTGCCATCAAGACCAGTTGAAGCAATCTTGTAGCTCTCTGAGTACTGATCACCAACTGCATCCCATACGCCGGTTAGATCTGCAAGCAGACCCTGCTCTGCGAAGAACTGCATACGATATCCAGCCATCCACTCAAAAGTGTCATCAGGTGTTCCCTGAAGATACTGTGAGAGGTTGTTCTGGAATGCATTTGATTCTGTTGCGTTGTACTTAACTTCATTCTTTGTCTTTGCTGTGTAAGCAGCAATCAAAGCTTCGTTCTGTGCTGTTGGACCAGCATCAACGGAACGCGCACCGTATGCAAGTGCGCCAGTTGCTTTATCGCCGCAACCAGCTAGTAGTGATCCACCTGCTGCTAATCCGATACCGCCTACTGCAGTTCCTTTGAGTACTGAACGACGGGAAATGCCTTTTTCTGTATCTGACATTTTCTTCCATTTCTCTAGAGTTGAGCTTTCGAAAGGTCATCAGGTAGTGGGGGGGCACGACCCTGGTAACCCCCCTAACTTAGGCTACTGATGAGTATTTGCAAGTATTCTCAGATAACGAAATGGTTACGTCTTGAAGTAAAAGTTGAGAGTTTGAGCCTAGTTTTTTCTCTTCTCTAGATGCCCCTAGACCGAATCATTGCTTCTCATCCCTCTTAGGAGCACTATCTAGGTCAATCACTTTTCAAGGGATGGGGCATCATGAAGATAGCAGCACTGATTTCAGGTAAGAAAGTTGAAACAATCTCTTCAAGTGCAAGCGTTCACGACTTAGTTAATTCACTCAATACCCACCATGTTGGCGCTCTGGTCGTATCCCCTGATGGAAAGAAAATTGATGGAATCGTTTCAGAGAGAGATGTGGTTCGCGCAATGCCAGGAAAACTCGACCAACTCATTGGTATGCGAGTACGCGATCTCATGACGGTCGAGGTGATCACATGCACAGAAAATTCCACAGTTGCCGAGTTGATGACGGTGATGACAGAACGCAGAATTCGTCATATTCCTGTGGTCTCAGAGAGCGGAGAGCTGCTCTCTATTGTTTCTATCGGCGATGTCGTAAAGGCTCGCATTAATGAAATCGAAAATGAACGAAAGGCGCTTGCTGATTACGTTAATTCCTAAGAACGTGGATTTGGGCTGACATTCTTTTTTGGGTCGTATTCAGGTAGTCCAGTGAGCGCTTTATCAATAGTATCCATTACATCTTTCTCAAGTTTTACCCCAGAAGCCTTTGCATTCTCTTTTACCTGAGATGGCTTTGTAGCACCCATGATGACAGATGAAACATTCTGATTTTGCAGCGCCCATGCAAGAGCAAGTTGTGACATTGAGAGATCAACACTTTCTGCAATTGGTCGTAGTTTTTGAACAGCGGTAAGAACATCATCGCGCATCCATCTAGAAATATGGTCTGCTCCCGATTTCTTATCGCTGGCGCGAGATCCTGATGGCACTTTCTTTCCTGGCAAATATTTTCCAGTCAATACACCTTGCGCAATTGGAGACCAAACAATCTGGCCGATTCCTTCTTTGATAGATAGAGGAACAACTTCTTTTTCAATAACTCGCCAAAGCATTGAGTATTGAGGTTGGCTAGAAACAAAACGTGTCCAGTTATATTTTTTCTGAATATCTAGTGCTTGGCCAATTTGAGAAGAATCCCATTCAGAAAACCCGATGTAATTTACTTTGCCTTGACGTACAAGATCATCGAATGCTTGAAGGGATTCATCAAGTGGTGATTCAAAATCAAAGCGGTGCATTTGATAAAGATCTATGTGATCTGTTTGGAGTCGCTTCAGTGAAGCGTGTGCTGATTCCATAATGTGTTTGCGAGAGAGACCACGATCATTTTTTCCTGGGCCAGTACCACCATAAACCTTTGTAAATAATTCATACGATTCACGGCGAACGCCCTTGAGCGCTTTACCAAGAACTTTCTCAGCGCGTGTAGCTGCGTAAACGTCAGCTGTATCGAAGGTCGTAATTCCAACATCGAGTGCTGTCTTTACGCATTTGATTGCAGCATCTTGTTCTACTTGGCTGCCGTGAGTAATCCAATTTCCATAAGAAATCTCTGAGACATACATTCCTGATGAGCCGAGGCGACGATATTCCATGCGTGAACTCTATTTCCTATTAGTAGACATGACAATAGAAATGGTGCTAAATCTTGCAAGAGCTCAAAACTGCATTTACCCTTAGGTATTCCAAACAAGGGTGGTCGCTATGAAGTACAAATCAGTAAAGGGTTTACTGACAGGAGATGAGTCTCTTATCCCTGTAACTTTTATCGATAAACTTGAGGATATTCTGCACGGCTTTCTCGGAATCGTACTGTTTGTAATTTCTCTATTAGCCGCTGGTTACACCCTGCAGCGCCTCATTGAAACTCGTCCCTTTTTCCCATTGGGAATGATTCAAGGAATCAATGACATTTTATTCGTTGTAATTATTCTAGAAATCATGCGCACAGTTATTGTGCGATTTACTGATGGAGTTTTCCAATTAGATAACTTCTTGATTATTGGCGTTATTGCTGCAGTTCGACACATTCTTACTGTTGGAGCATCGCTTACTATGGAAAAAGAGAAGTCAACAGAATATTTCAATCGAGCGCTCATGGAAATGGGCGTAAACACTGGAATAGTTGTGGCACTTGTATTCGCATTATTTTTAGCACGTGCAGCTCGCGCAAGGTCCACCTCAAAATAGTTCTCACATCTATAAGCCATCAATAGTGGCTGATGAAGTGCCTACTGCTTTGGGCTTACTCCCACGCGATAATAACCTCACCAACTTGATAAGCAGCCACAGGGTGGTAAAAAGGCATTGGCTCGTCTTGCTCGGCATGTACTAATTTCAAATTCCGAAATGCCTGAAGCAATTGCATGATTCCCTCTTTAATCTCTATACGAGCAACTTGCTGACCTAGGCAGCCATGAAGTCCATTACCAAAACCCAAATGACCAAATGCGTCACGAGTTAAATCAAATTGATACGGATCCGAATACTGTCTCTCATCATAATTTGCTGCTACAGCAGAGACAGAGACTGATTGACCACGAGCTATTTTTACTCCACCGACTTCAACATCTTCCATTGCGGTTCGAGGGAACATAGTCAAAAAAACTGCACTGATACGTAGTAATTCTTCAACCCCTCTATCAATTAATGCTGGATTGTCTCGGAGCGCTTGGAGTTGTTCTGGATGCTTTAGAAGAGCCACAATTCCTGTGGAGATCATGTAAGCAACATTATCTCTTCCAGAAACCATCAATGAAAGAGTTAAGCCTTCTATTTCCTTTTCCAGAAGTTCTGATTTCACTAGGTCACTCAGGAGATCATCTGCAGGGGACTCTTTCTTGAAAGGTAGAACTCTTCTTAGGTATGCAATCTTTTCGCTCTCTTCAGATTTCCCAACAAATAATCTTTCATAATCACTGAATAGAGATTCAGGAATTCCCAGAACGCGAGCATGACCGGCTGCAGAAATTGGCTCCGCATAGTGTTCGCTTAGATTAACTGGCGAACCTTGGGCGATTAGATTTTCGATCTGTTTAGAAACTATTGCTTTGATATCCGATTCGTATCCCTTTGCAGATCGAACTGAAAAACGACTTGTGGCTGCTCGCCTAATCTTTAGGTGTTGTTCGCCATCTAAAAATAGTAAGTTCCCCGGGTCTAGATCACTCGCCGTTGCAAGCTCGCCATCGACGATGTTGATACCGGGTGCAGCCTCTTCACGATCAATATGATGTAAAGGCATTCTGATTGGTTTTTGACTGAAACGTTTATCTTCCAGGATTAGTTTCGCTAATTCATATCGAGTAACAACGAGACCCTGATGTCCATCCTCATATTCCAACGGCGTTGCAGCGCCTTCTTTACGCCAGTGATCTAATGTGGAAGAAGGGCTTAGAGGGGTTCCATCAATCGGTAATTTACGAATCTCATGCATCGGACATTTACTAGCGTCACTATCCGATATAGGTTCGCTCACTTTTAAATCTTATAGTCATCACTTTAACTTGGCTAGGTGTAGAGAAAAGAACTGGTGGCGGGTGAAGGATTTGAACCTTCGAAGGCAGAGCCGGGGGATTTACAGTCCCCTCCCATTGGCCGCTCGGGCAACCCGCCAAGGGTTTGTAACGGCTTGCGTAGATTACCTTATTTATCGAGACTCTCGAAATCCTAGTTATTCAGGCAATATAACTGGGATTTGAGACATAAGTCCGCCATCAATTACATAAGAACTTCCAGTAATAAATGAGGATTTGTCTGAACATAAAAATCCAACTAGTTCACCAATATCGTCAATGCTTGCCATGCGTCCAATTGGGTGCGATTTTCCCCATTCGAAAATAATTTCATCTTCTGTTTTATCGCCGCTAAATGCACGTGCTGATTCTCGCAACATTGGTGTATCAACTGAAGCAGGTAAAATCGCATTGCATCGAATGTGATCTGATGCGTAATCTACTGCAAGGGCTCGAGTAAGTGCATTTATTGCACCTTTAGATGCAGCGTAGGCAAGAACTCCCTTTTGATTTGCTATAGATTGCACTGAAGAGATATTTACAATCGAGCCATTATTTACTTTTTGCATAAAAGGGATTGCATACTTTGCAGTCAAATATATTGACTTCACATTTATATTAAAGGTTTTATCCCAGGTCTCTTCACTGGTTTCAACAGCATTTCCATATGTCTGGATCCCAGCACAGTTCACGAGGTAATCAATATGACCATATTTATTTCCCACATTTTCAATAGCTTTTTTGACTTGTGAGTTAGATGAAATATCGACAGTCTCGGAAAAAATACGACCTTCAAAGCTAGCAAAACTCTTTACTGCTTTCGCAAGACCATCTGCATCAATATCGAAAATTATTACCGTTGCACCATCCTTGAGTAGGCGATGCGCACTTCCGTAACCAATTCCTTTGGCACCGCCCGTGACTATTGCAATTTTGTTCATCGACTAATTCCTAATCCGAGCGTCATTTGTGCGAACTTCTTCAATATTTCTACAACCTATAAGCGCCATTCCATTTACAAATTCTTTTCGCATAATTTCAACGATTTGATCGACTCCTGCTTCACCGTTTGCCATAATTCCATACAAGTATGCACGGCCAATAAATACAGCTTTTGCTCCAAGTGCTATTGCTCCGAGTGCATCGAGTCCCGACATAACAGCGCCATCTATATACACCTCAACTTTTGTACCAACGGCTGCAACAACTTCTTCGAGTATCTCAAGTGGAACTGGGCCGCGATCAAATTGGCGTCCCCCGTGATTAGAAAGGATTATTGCCTGAACACCAAGTTGCGCAACTGCCTTTGCATCTTCAACATTTTGAATTCCTTTTATGACAATTGGTCCATCCCATACGGAGCGCAGCCACGTAATATCTTCAAAAGTAGTTGATGAGTCAAAAATAAGGTCTGCGAGTTCGGATAAGGATTTATCCCATCCACGAAATGCGGCAAATTCAAGTTTGCCAGTTGTAAATAAATTGAGCCACCAACGAGGCTTGCGTGCAATTGCAAAAATGGTATCTAGTCTAATTTTTGGTGGAACTGTTAGCCCATTGCGGTTATCTCTATATCGCAGACCAGGAACAGGTGTATCTACTGTTAGAACTAGTGCTTCAAAGCCATTTTCTTTAGCTTGTTTTACAACTGCCAAAGTGTCAGCACGATTTTTCATAATATATAACTGAAACCACCTACGTGAACCCGGAACCAATTGCGCAAGCTCAGCAGGAGATGTCGTTCCCATCGTTGAAAGGGCATAAATCAGATTCTTTTGGGCAGCAACATTTGCAACTGCTGCTTCACCTACGTGGTGCATGAGGCGCGTGTAGCCTGTTGGAGCAAAGCAGATTGGAAGATCAACGCTCTTCCCAAGAATCAATTCAGAGGTATCTATGGCAGAGACATCACGCAAGACATTTGAATTCAATTCAATACGTGCAAATGCCGCTCTCGATCTCGAATATGCGACCTCATCAACTGCACTTCCTGCTACATAATCAAAGACGACCTTAGGTGTGCGCTTCTTTGCAACCCGCGCCATATCTTCAATGTTTTGAACTCGTAGTAATGACCTTCTATAAGAAAATAGTGAAGGCAACGTCCAATCTATCAAGGACCAAAAGTAAGGCAGGCTCGGAAATCTACGAGTGGCCCGAATCATGTGGTGAATTTACCCTACAATTGCGCTCATTAGAATACGTAAAAGAATTATATAACTGAGGGGTATTCACAGTGGCAGCAGATAGCAGTTTCGATATAACTTCCAAGATTGATCGCATGGAACTCGACAACGCCATCAATCAGGCAATCCGCGAGATTGATACACGATTTGATTTCAAAAACACAGGTTCGAAAATTGAAATTGAAGGTGACAAAATTTCTATCGAGGCCGACACTGAGGAGCGCGCAAAGGCAGCACTTGACGTTGTAAAAGATAAAATGATCAAGCGCGGAGTATCACTCAAGCATTTAGATGCCGCTCCCCCACAACTAAGTGGAAAGATTTACAAAATTGCATGTCCTCTCAAAGAAGGTATTTCAACTGAGAATGCAAAGAAGATTGCAAAGTTTCTACGCGATGAAGGCCCAAAGACTTTGAAGACTCAGATTCAAGGCGATGAACTTCGCGTCACATCGAAGAGCCGTGATGATCTTCAAGAAGCAATTCAGATGGTCAAAGATGCTCCATGGGAGTTTGCAGTTCAATTTACGAATTACAGATAATTGAATCGCTATAAGTTAGGTCTACTCTTCGGAGTAAGTTCTTACGTCTTGTGGGGCCTATTCCCTTTGTATTGGCCGCTTCTAAAGCCAGCAACAGCACTTGAAATTGTTTCACACCGCGCTGTGTGGACTCTCGCTTTTTGTTTAGTAGCACTTGCTCTTGGCAAAGAACTTAGATCTACGTTCGCACTATTCAAAAAACCAACAGTAATTGCACGCCTAGCACTCTCCACAATTCTTATCTCGGTCAACTGGATTACTTATATCTGGGCTGTCAATCATGAGCATGTAGTTGAAGCAGCTCTTGGCTATTACATAAACCCGCTTATTATTATTGCTTTTGGTGTCATCTTGCTCAAAGAGAAGATGCGAAAACTTCAGTGGGCCTCTGTTTCTATCGCAGCAATCGGTGTTGCAGTACTTACATATGACTATGGTCGCTTGCCATGGGTTGCACTAGCTCTTGCGCTTTCGTGGGGATCCTATGGCTTAGTAAAGAAACAATTGAACTTAGGCGCACTCGAAGGATTGACTGTTGAAACATCTCTCTCATTGCCCTTTTATGGTGGTTATTTGATCTGGTTAGCTCTTGAAGGAACGGGGCAATTAGGCCAACAAGTAAGAGGTAGCTTCTTACTCATTAGTGCAGGAATTGTCACTGCTATTCCACTTTTGTTATTCAATGGTTCAACAACGCGTTTGCCTTATACGATTATTGGTCTATTGCAATACATCACTCCAACTATTCAGTTCTCACTCGGTGTCTGGCTCAATCACGAACCAATGCCAACAGCGCGCTGGGCTGGTTTTATTTTTATCTGGGTTGCGCTAATTACACTTGGAATTGATTTGGTGAAATCAAGTAGAGCGGTCGACAACAGCGTCACAGAGCGAAAATAGCGCTGCAGATGCATCACTAACAGGTAGTGGACCGAGTGCTTCTCGAGCCTCTTTTGCTACCTGATGCAGTTGCAATCGTGATTGATCAAGTGCTTTGTGATTTCGAAGAGCTTTGAGAACTTGGTTTACCGTCTTTGTATCCTTTATAGGCTTTTTCAATAATTTCTGTAGTTCTTTATCTGCCTTATCAGTAGATCTCATAACATTGAGAGTGACAAG
>CAMBGL010000024.1 GCA_945866155.1 Bifidobacterium breve | reverse complement strand
AACCTCATCAATATCTAGTGTTCGCACACACTTTTGAACAGATGTTGCGCGCTTATATGGCGGAGTGACTTCACCTAGAAAATAGGGCTTGAAGGGAACCATTCCTGCATTTACTAAGAGCAAATTTGGATCATCGGCTATCAGGGATGCCGAAGGAACAACAGTATGAGTTAGGCCTTGACTGTTGCCATTTTCAAAAAAGCGCAGCCAGCGCGAACGGATCTCGGCGGATTCCACAGCTTCGTATCACTCAGCCTTCTTCTTCTTTTTTGAACGACCTTTTTTCATCTGTGACGCTCCAAGTAGCGCCCCAGCAACTTTGAGCGCTGGTCCACCTTTATCTATAAAACTCGATGTTGTATCAGAAACCTTTGTCGAAATATCTTCAATATTCTTTGTAATGCGATTCAAACTATGAAGTGGTCCATTTACCAATGTAACTGTCGTGTGAACCTCTTCTATCAAGGGTGCAGTTTCATCAGTCATAATTTTGAGCGAGACCTTTGCCTCATCAATGAAGCGAGCTACACGGATAACTGCATAGGCAACGGCTGTCGCAATTACGAGTAGTGAGCAAGACGCAATAATGGTTGCAATTCCACCTGGACCCATAATCAACCCCCTCTAAGTACGCGATATAGCACCAGCCTACCTGACATCAGGCGTGAACTAGGCGATTATCGGTAGGGCTACGTCAGGGGTTCGATGTTCGCGATGGGCGACTAAGGATGCAACGTGATACTGCTCAATTTTTTCCTGTAAATCAATCTCCATATACGGGCGACCATCTACTAATGAACCTTGGTGGCCATCGATTACCGCCGCTACATCTTCGCCGCTCATTGTCTTATGAGTTTCGAGTGCGTGAGCCAGTGCGAGAACTTGGATTCGATTTACAATCAAAATTTCTTCTGCTTTGGCAAGTAAACTTGTGAGGTTATCTTCGATTCGATCACTGAGTGCAAGACGTATCTGCTTAGCGGTGTCATCTTTGCCCTTGCCACCACCAGGTGCTCCAACTTCGAAGCGTCGATTACTCGCATGTGAAGAAATGGTTGAACCCATTCCCCAATGGCCTTCCATAAGAGATGCAATAGTTGTTGCGCTCTCTAAATCTCCCGATACACCGGAAGAATTATCACCATCAAAAAACATGCGCTCTCCGGCTAGGGAAGCAAGTGATACTAAAATATCTGACTCATACTCTGTGCGCCATCTTGTAAATTGATCATCAGGCGGAATGCTTGCAACCATTCCCAAGTAATCAGAACCCTTTTCAATCGTTGCTAGGTCGATCGACATGTGTTGGCGGATTCTATGGGCCATCACCGCATGGCAAGCCTCATGAACCGCAACTGCGTGACGCTCTCGTTCAATATATTCAACATCTTCTGAAGGGCCTAGTTCTTTTTGCTGTTTAGCTTTGACAACATCGCCCCATTCAATGGATGTGCGGCCATTGCGAATTGCAAAAATAAGCGCTTCATTGATTGTGTCTTTGATAGTTGCACCAGTGGCATAGGGAGTAATTGTCGCCAATTTATCAATCTCTTCAGCACTAAGTGAATGAGAAACTTTCGCCAAATATCCTTCATATGTACGAACACGTCCCGCCTTACTTGGATAGCCGACGCGATACATGCGATCGATGCGACCAGGACGTAAGAGCGCTTCATCAAGTGCCTCTGGCATATTAGTTGCCATCACAACCAGAATGCGGTACTTGGGTGGACTCTTAGGGCGCATTCCTAAAGTTCGTCGAACGATACGATTGAAAAAACCACGTGGCTTCTTCAATCCAGATAATTCAGTAAGCAGTGCTTGCAATGTTCCTGAACCGCCACCACCTCCTGCTGCCCCACCCATAATAAATTTTTCATGAACTAAAGCAGATGCCGCAGATGGTGAGAGATAAGCACCACCATGACAAGAGTCACCAAAAATTCCAGGTGTCGATGCACCCGTGAAACGTTGCGGTCCACCTGATGAAACAATTCCACGATTACCCAATGAATCTGCTTCATCGATAAAGACAACTACGCCGCCATATCTCAAAGCTAGTTTTCGCAACTTTCTAAAAAGTGATTTCACTTTCAATATTCCAACGCCCATGAACATATTTGTAAATGCACCAGGATCAACAAAAACGAATGGCTTACCAGTCTCACCCGCCATTGACTCTGCCATCAAAGTTTTACCAGTTCCTGGAGGACCCCACAAAAGAATTCCACCAGGAACATAGCCACCATGTTTTTCAATCTCTTCAGGAGTCTCTAGAAAGAGCAAATTCTCACGGATGCGATTGAGCACATGGTCTTGACCCCACACATCACTAAAGCGTGTGCGAATATCGTCAGGGAAATATGTTTCAACTCCGCCTCTACTGAGGAACCAGAAAATTGCCGCGAATTGAATAATGACGAAAAAGACGGCAAACATCAATTGGCCAAGAATTGGGAGCGCACTAAAGAATGCCTTGGGAGCAAGAAAGAGCGCACGGATAGGGGTCTCTTGATAGATAGCACCTAAAACTACAGATAGTAGAAATATCACTAAGAGCCACTTGATAACACGAGACAATCTAAATCTCGTCCAATCACTGAGGCGATGCAGCAATTTGTCTACGAAAGAGAAATAGCGCTGCCAAAAACCATGGTAGGGAGCAAGAATTTCAGCTAATCCAAAATGAATCTGTCGCAATACTTCAATTACAACTAATCCAAGTAACCAACTTTTACTAGATGCAACATCTTTCACACCATCTGAAAAACTCAATATTGGATTTTCTGCCAAGTTCGACCAGACAAGAACAAGGAATGTGATACCAAAGAGGAGGAAAAACTTAGTTCTATCGTAGAAAGAGAGATGAATACGAGTCTTTCGATCGGTATCGCGCGCTCTACTAGGTCGATTCTCTAGTTGGCTCATCTGGCTCCCCTTACTGTAAATGAATTTGAAATCTCGGTCATGAGTTTTTCATTCTTCTTATAGCAACTATTAGTGCAGCGAATTATAAATAGATAGACCTTTGAGTTATCGGGTGAAATCATCGCAGTCTGGTCGATGGTTTGAGCCACTCCCTTATGTGTAAATGTGAAGATTGTGCGCACCCCTCGTGCGCCTTTTTCAACTACTTCATAATCATCATAGATTTCAAAAAGTGGTGTATCTGCAGTCGGCGTACTTACCCATTGCGAAAGAGGAACGATGGCATCTCGCAAAATGTTCAGGGACACTGCATTTTTCTCATCAGCCGATAAATTACGAACGCGTGCAAGGGCAACAGGCTGCTTGGGCGCGTCAATTTCAAAAATCTGAGATGGTTTTACTTTTGGTTGAATCGAGTATGCCACTTGCCACGTTACAAGCGTCTGGCGCTCTACAGCTAAATCGACTGCATTTTTTGCTTCAAATTTATTCAACGCTGCTGTACTAGTCACATGCCAACTCTTTGGAACAGTAAAGAAAACACCTTCTGATTTAGATGCAGCATAAATTTGTGACTGAGCGCCGCAACCAGTCAACACAAGAAGTGAAGCAAGAACGAATCCAAGAGGCTTTTTCACTCAAGAATTCTCTCTAACTTCCCTTCGGAGCGCCATCTATACCGCTCTCTCTCCGTTGAGCAGGTGTAATTGGCGTTGGTGCTCCCGTGAGCGGATCTCCCCCACTTGCTGTCTTTGGGAAGGCGATGACCTCTCGGATTGAATCAGAGCCCGAAAGAAGAGCGCAGACTCGGTCGAGACCAAGTGCAATTCCTCCATGTGGCGGTGGCCCATAGTTGAATGCTTCAAGTAAGAATCCAAATTTGCTAGCTGCCTCTTCATCACTGAGACCAATGACTGAGAAAACATCTTTTTGAATTTGGCGATCGTGTATACGAATGGAGCCGCCACCTAATTCTGTTCCATTCAAGACAATGTCATATGCATAGGCAAGTGCGCTCGAAGGATCTTTTGCAAAAGTGGCAGCAAACTCTGGCTTTGGTCCAGTAAATGGATGATGCACTGCTGTCCACCCACCGTTATCTGTTGGCTCAAACATGGGCGCATCGACAACCCAAAGAAATTCCCACTTGCCCGCTGGAATAAGGTCACAACGTTTTCCAATTTCCAAACGAACTGCGCCTAAAAGATTGAGTGATGCTGTTCGCTCCCCTGCTGCGAAAAAAATTGCATCTCCTGGTTTTGCACCAACAGTTGCGACGATTGAACCCTGCTCTTCTTCGGATAAATTCTTTGCAACTGGGCCGCCTAAAGTTCCATCATCGCCAACCAAAATGTATGCAAGTCCCTTTGCTCCACGTGCCTTTGCCCAGTCTTGCCATGCATCGAGTTCACGACGCGCAGAGTTTGCTCCTCCGGGCATGATGACTGCACCAACATATGGCGCCTGGAAAACTCTAAAAGGCGTTTGTGCGAAGAAGGATGTAAGTTCTTGGAGTTTGAGTCCGAAACGTAAATCAGGTTTATCTGATCCATAATTACTCATCGCATCCGCATACGTCATACGCATAAGAGGAAGAGGGATCTCGTAGTTAGCAACTTCCTTCCAAATTTTGGCAACAATCTTTTCGGCCACAGCAAGAATGTCTTCTTGATCAATGAATGACATTTCAATATCTAGTTGCGTAAATTCTGGCTGACGATCTGCTCGAAAATCTTCATCTCGGAAACAACGCGCTATTTGGTAATACTTTTCCATTCCAGCAACCATGAGAAGCTGTTTGAATAGTTGTGGTGATTGAGGAAGGGCATACCAACTGCCAGGCTGTAGACGCACTGGAACCAAGAAATCGCGCGCACCTTCCGGTGTGGAGCGCGTGAGGTATGGTGTTTCAATCTCTAAAAATTCTTCAGAATCCATAACGGTCCGAATAGTCGATGTGACTTTGGATCGAAGGCGCAGGTTTGCTGCAGGTTTTTCGCGGCGTAAATCTAGGTAGCGATATTTCAAACGAACTTCTTCATTGATATCGCCATCATCGCCACTATCAATTGGGAAAGGAAGAGGCGCAGATTCACTCAGTACAACAATCGAATCCCCCATCACTTCGATATCGCCAGTATCAACACCAGCATTTTCATTTCCAGATGGTCGTGCAACAACTTCGCCCGTAATCTGTAAGCACCACTCAGCGCGAAGTGAACCAGCCATTACTTCATCACGAATGACGACTTGAACCCACCCTGTGGCATCGCGAAAATCTATAAATGCAACGCCGCCATGATCGCGACGACGAGATACCCAGCCTGCAAGTGTTACTACTTTTCCGGCATCACTTTTGCGAAGCGTTCCTGCGCCATGAGTTCTCATCATAATAAGTTCAACATTTCCGATCAGTGGGTTGAGAGCGCTTCGTGCAAGGCGCTAATCGTAACTGATTTTGAAACTCCACTAGACATCTCTTTGAGTTCAACGCTGCCCGATGCTAATTCTGTATCGCCTAAGACAACGACATATTTTGAGCCACTCTTATCAGCTGCCTTCATTGCGCCTTTGAGAGCGCGCTCACCAAATGCAATCTCAACAACGTGACCACGATTTCGCAATTGTGCTGCTAGTAATAGTGCTTCACTTTTAGCTTTCTCTCCTAACGGAATTACAAACAAGTCCGAAGTGAAGGAATCTTTTGGTACAACGCCTTCAGCTTGAGCTGCGAGCAATGCACGATCAACACCTAATCCAAATCCGATTCCAGAAAGGGATTGACCACCTAATTGCTCCATGAGGCCGTCATATCTTCCACCGCCACCGATGCCCGATTGCGCACCAAGATCTTCATGGATAAATTCAAAGGTAGTACCGGTGTAATAATCCAGTCCGCGAACCATATGAGGATTGAGAACATAAGCAATCCCGAGGCGATTCAAATGCTCTTGGACTTCCGCAAATTGCGCACGAGATTCTTGCGATAGAAAATCCATAAGCAATGGGGCTTTTGCCATCATTTTTTTCATCTCTTCGCGCTTGTCATCAAAGAGACGTAATGGGTTTATCTTCGCGCGAGCAGAAGTTGCTTCATCTAAATCTAAGGTTGCAATGAAATTATCAAGTTCAATTCTGTGGGCAGCGCGTGAAGCACTATCACCGAGTGATGTGATCTCTAATCGATAGCGTTTGAGACCAAGAGATTTGAAACCTTGATCAGCAATTGCAATAACTTCTGCATCAATTGCTGGATCATCTATTCCGATGGCTTCAATGCCAACTTGATAAAATTGTCTAAAGCGACCTGCTTGTGGTCTCTCGGCACGAAAAAATGCTCCGCTATACCAAACTTTTATAGGTAATTGTCCGCGATCCAAATTATGTTCGATAACTGCGCGCATCACGCCCGCTGTTCCTTCAGGACGAAGAGTTATTGAACGACCGCCTCGATCCTCAAAGGTGTACATCTCTTTTGAAACTACATCTGTTGATTCACCAACACCACGCGTGAAGAGTTGAGTATCTTCAAAGACTGGAAGTTCCATAAGTGAATATCCTGCTAAGCGCGCAGGTGTTATTAGTCCATCACGCACCCATTCAAATTCGCGCGAGGCCGGAGGAACGTATTCGCTTACTCCTTTAGGGGCTTGGATTTTCTCCTTCTTCATTTAGAAGCGCCCCTTATTTTTACTCGCTGGTTGAGAAAAGTTTTTTAGGTATGGATTAGTCCGACGTTCACGCCCGATTGTCGTCTCTGGGCCATGACCAGGTAATACTCGTAATACATCATCGAGTGGCATGATCTTGTTTCGCAAACTCTCTTCCATATCTTTTGCTGATCCGGTTGGAAGATCAGTGCGTCCAATAGAACCAGCAAAGAGAACATCTCCGCTGACCAATATTTGATCATCGATGGTAAAGATCATCGAGCCACGGGTGTGACCAGGGGTATGAAAAGCCTTCACTCTCATACCCACAATCTCAACGGCATCACCATTGCGTAATTCTCTAACATCGCCTGGTTCAACAAAGTCCATCTCATCCAATGTCGCAGCAAATTCTGCACTCAGCGCTCTCTTTGGGTGCTTGAGTAATTGTCGATCCTCACTATGAATATAGGCCGGTATTGAATATCCATTAGCAACTGGACGAATTGAAAATGTATGATCGAGGTGGCCATGCGTAGCAATAATTGCAACTGGTTTTAGTATGAATCTCTCAACAATTTCTTCTACCTCTTTGGAAGTATCTGGCATTCCCGCATCAAAGATCAGGCATTCGCTGCCTTGACTGGGGGCGATAATCCACGTATTTGTGGCAAACATCGGTGCTGCAAAGCCTTCAACAAGCATTACTGGCACCTAAATCTCTCAAAATCACGCTCGAATTATTGCTCGGTTAGAGGCGATTGACGCTAACCCCATGAGACAGGGTACCTTTTAGCCCTTCACAACGCTTCATCCATCACCGCTACCTAAGTCCAACGATTTAGGAGTTGAAACCATAGCGAAGGTCTCAAAGAGATCACCGCGCTGAAAGGAACATAAACCATGTCCGACTTCAACCCACAATCAATTGCTCCATCTGCTGCAAGTGCTCTTATCGGAGATCCTGCACAATTTGGTCGAGTAGATGAAGATGGAACGGTTTACGTAAGAACTCCTGACGGCGAAAAAGCAGTTGGCTCATATCCAGGTAAGAGCGCAGAAGAAGCGCTCGCTTACTTTGTAAGAAAATTTGAATTAGTTGCTGGCGAAATTGCGCTATTGGCCGCACGCATCAAAAGCGGTGCAATGGTTCCTTCCGATGCACTTATCGCTGTAAAAAAACTACGCGATCAAGTACGCGAACTCAACGGCGTTGGAGATTTAGCCGCTCTTGCGTCATCGGTAGAACAACTAGAGCCACTTATCGAGGGTCATCGCGAAGCATATGAAGCAAAGAAAGCTACAGAAGCAGCCGCAAAGAGCGCTCGCCGTGAACAAATTCTTGTAGAGAAAGAGAAGATTGTTGTTGAAGCTGAATCTCTTGCCATGTCAGAAAATTGGAAAGTAACAGGCGATCGTCTCAAGCAGCTTCTAGACGAATGGAAGCTTGCACCACGTTTAGATAAGAAAGCTGATGGCGATCTCTGGAAGAGATTTTCAAGTTCGCGCAATAAGTTCGATAAGCGCCGCCGTACTCACTTTGCTTCCCTTGAGGCAACGCAGGGCGTAGTAAGTGATGCCAAGAAAGCACTCGTCGCACAAGCAGAAGCGCTGGCAACATCGACTGATTGGGTAGCAACAGCTCGTCAATTCAAAACTCTTATGGATGCTTGGAAAGCCGCTGGACGTGGAAAGCCAAGTGATGACACAAAATTATGGGCGAGGTTCAAGAAGTCGCAAGATGCGTTCTTTGCAGCAAAAATTGCTGACCTAGAAAAGCGCGACGTGACAATGGCTACAAATCTTGCAAAGCGCGAAGAATTGCTTCCTCTCATTGAAGCACTGCTACCAATCAAGGATTTGAAAGAAGCTAAGAACGCACTTCGCGATCATCTTCGTTCATGGGAAAAAATTGGCATGACTCATCGCGACAAGCGCAGCGCACTAGATGCTCGTGTACGTGTAGTCGAAGAGGCCATCAAAGCTGCAGAGGCAGAGGTATGGCGCAAGACTGATCCGGCTGCAAAGGCGCGCGCCAATGAAGTTGTTCGCCAACTCAGCGATGCAATTGAGAATTATGAAAAGGTGGCAGCAAAAGCTACTGCAGCCGGAAATGCTAAGAAGGCTGCTGAGGCTCTCGAATCTGCCGCTGCTCGACGCGTTTGGCTCGCAGAGGCCGAAAAGGGTTTAGCTGAATTCAACTAACTGCTAGTTGTTAGTTGTTCGATAAACGTCATACACACCTTCAATGGTGCGCACTGCCGCCAATACTGCATCGAGATGTTTTGCATCTGCCATTTCAAAAGTAAATCGCGAGAATGCCGTTCTATCTTTTGATGTAGTCACTGATGCACTCAAAATATTTACATGCTGGTCTGAGAGAGTTCTAGTTACATCTGCAAGAAGAGATGGCCGATCTAGGGCTTCAACTTGAATATTGACCAGGAATACACTCGCCGCACCTGCGCGCCAACGAACTTCTACAACACGCTCATTCTGAGTTGAGCGCAGATCATCCGCATTGATGCAGTCAGCGCGATGAATCGAAACACCGCTTCCCTTTGTAATAAAACCCATAATCGAATCACCGGGAACGGGCGTGCAGCATCGGGCAAGTTTTACTAAAACATCACCTACACCTATAACTTCAACGGCATTACTGGAACGCCTTGATGAAGTTACATGAGTTGGTAGAACATCCATTGTTGGTTCGGGATGAGAGTCCTCTAGTGACATTGATGCAACTAGTTTCTCGATTATCGATGCGGCAGAAACATGACCATCACCAACTGCCGAATAAAGCGCTTCAATATCTGTGTAACGAAGTTCGTGTGCTAATTCAAGCAACGAATGTCCGGCAAAAATCTTTTGCAAGGGAAGCCCGGCTTTGCGCATCTGGCGCGCAATAGATTCGCGTCCTGCATCAATTGCTTCTTCTCTGCGTTCTTTGCTAAACCAGGCCTTTATTTTTGATCTAGCTCTTGGACTCTTGACAAAGTTGAGCCAGTCGCGACTTGGACTCGCAGAATCACTTTTATTCGTAACAATTTCTACAACATCACCATTAGCCAATTTTGATTCCAGAGGAACGAGGCGTCCATTGACCTTGGCCCCAGCGCATCGATCGCCAACATCTGTGTGAACTGAATATGCGAAATCAACAGGAGTTGAACCACCAGGTAGTGCAATAACACTGCCCTTTGGTGTGAAAACGAATACTTCAGGTGAACCTAAATCAAAACGTAGCGCTTCAAGAAATTCTGAAGGGTCCTCTGTCTCTTTCTGCCATTCATGTAATTGACGAAGCCAGAGCATTTCAGGTGAGGATGAATTGCTTTCATTTCCCTGCTTGTACTTCCAATGAGCCGCGATTCCGAACTCTGCGCGTGAGTGCATATCGTAAGTACGGATCTGTATCTCGATAGCCTTACCGGTTGGACCAATCACTGTTGTATGAAGTGATTGGTAGAGGTTGAATTTCGGCATCGCAATGTAATCTTTAAATCGTCCCGGTACTGGGCTCCAGCGCGCGTGGATCGAACCAAGGACTGCATAACAAT
This sequence comes from Bifidobacterium breve, assembly GCA_945866155.1. Taxonomy (GTDB): domain Bacteria; phylum Actinomycetota; class Actinomycetes; order Nanopelagicales; family Nanopelagicaceae; genus Planktophila. The sequence goes on along the minus strand of CAMBGL010000024.1, from coordinate 3,247 downwards.
TGCGAACATCTTCTACGAGAACACGAATACCAACAAGGTCATAAATATCATTGAAATCTCTTCCACGAACGACCATCTTTTGATACACGCTAAAGAAGTGCTTCTGTCGACCAGTAACTGTTGCTTCTATGCCATCTCTAAGTAAGTCTTCTCGAACAGCGGTGATGACATCTTCACTCAGCGCCTGGCGAGCAGGTGAGCGATCTGCAACAAGTCGAGCAATCTCCTCAAATTTCTTAGGCTCTAGGATTTCAAAAGAGAGATCTTCTAACTCCCACTTAATGGCATTCATGCCAAGTCGGTGTGCAAGCGGCGCGTAAATATCGAGTGTCTCTCGTGCTTTTCGAGTGGCACTTTCGGCAGATACATATTTCCAAGTGCGAGCGTTGTGTAGTCGATCTGCAAGTTTGATAACGAGAACACGAATATCGCGCGACATTGCAACAACCATCTTGCGTACTGTTTCAGCCTCTGCCGTTGGGCCATATGTAAGTTTGTCTAACTTTGTGACGCCATCGACTAAGGAAGCAATTTCATCGCCAAAATCACTTCGCAACTGCTCGAGTGAGTAAGGCGTATCTTCAACTGTGTCATGGAGTAGGGCCGCAATAATTGTTGGTGGATTTAGCCCGAGTTCAGCAAGGATTCCAGCAACCGCGACTGGATGCGTAATGTATTGATCACCAGATTTACGTAGCTGTCCTTCGTGTGCTTGCTGGGCAATAAGGAATGCCCGCTCCACATTTTCTAATGGAGAGTTTGCATGGTTTTCTTTGAGTGCACTAAGAATCGGTGCAATCAAAGTATCCATTTAGTTCACGTCCCTACTTGCGACCTTTTCGCTTAGGTTGATTACGCGGGCCACGTCGCTCTGCCACAACTATTGAACCGTTAGAACTGGTTGGCGCAGATGAACCATCAGAACTTGTCGCTGCTCCCCCGCGAGCATTGACTCGCTTTGCAAGTGCTTGCATTGCAGGTTCGCGCTCACGTAGAACAGCCAAAATAGGAGTTGCAATAAAGATTGAGGAATATGTACCAGTTGCTAGACCAATAAAGAGAGCAAGTGATAAATCCTTGAGAGTTCCAGCACCGAGTAGACCTGCACCTACAAAGAGGATAGAACCAACTGGTAGCAATGCAATCAATGAAGTGTTGAATGAACGAACCAACGTTTGATTCACAGCAAGATTTGCGGCTTGTGAATACGTGCTCTTAGAAGTTGAAGTAATCGTGCGAGTATTCTCTCGAACTTTATCAAATACAACGACTGTGTCATAGAGCGAATACCCGAGGATAGTAAGGAAGCCAATCACCGTCGCAGGCGTTACATCAAATCCCACAAGTGCGTAGATTCCTACAGTAATAAAGACGTCGTGAACTACAGCAATGATTGCTGCAATCGCCATCTTTGGTTCAAATGCCATCGCGAGATAGAGCATCACGACAATCACAAAGCCAATAAGTCCGTAGAGGGCCTTACGAGTAATTTCTTTACCCCACGAAGGTCCAACTATTTGAGTATCAATTGAGGTTACTGAAACTCCAAGTTTACTCGCAAGAGCATCTTGAATTTGATTTGATTCAACAGTGGAAAGAGCTCCAGTTTGAACACGAACCTTCTCTGTTCCAATTTTTTGAATAATTGTTTCACTTGTAATTCCAGTTGATTCGACAGCGGCGCGAGCCTGCTCAACAGTTACACCCTGCTTTGTCACGATATATGAAGATCCACCCTTGAATTCAATTCCAAGATGCAATCCTTGAATTGCTAGTGCACCGATAGATGCAAGTATGAGAAGGGCAGAGATTGCATACCAACGACGACGCTTGCCGATGAAATCGATTGAGGTTTCACCGCGATAAAGACGTCCACCAATACCTGATAGTGATGACATTGTTATGCCTCCTTTGGTGCAGAAATTGTTCCGAGGCTCTTAGGCGAGAAACCTGAGAGCGGATGACCTGAACTGAAGAAATTGAGTTTTGAGATGATGCTAGTAATTGGTTTCGTGAAGGCAAATACAACGACTAAGTCAACCAACGTTGTAAGGCCTAGTGTGAAGGCGAAACCTCGAACACCACCGACTGCAAAGAAGTAGAGAAGTACTGCAGCGATAATCGATACAAAGTCGGCAACTATGATTGTTCGACGCGCACGTGTCCAGCCAGTCTCAACCGCCGAACGAAGTGATCTACCTTCGCGTACTTCATCTCGAATACGTTCAAAGTAAACAATGAACGAGTCAGCGGTAATACCGATAGCCACAATGAGCCCTGCTATGCCTGCCAATGTAAGAGTGAATCCAATCCACTTACCGAGTAGCAAAATGAGCAGATAGACCAAGCCAGCCGCTATTGCTAATGAGCCAACAGTGATGAGACCGAGTCCACGGTAGTAAAGAATTGAATAGATAAGAACCAGAATCAATCCCAAAGCGCCAGCAAGTAAGCCAGCCTGCAACTGATCGGCTCCCAGTGTTGGTGAAATCTGTTGCACTTCTCCACGATCAAATGCAAGTGGTAGCGCTCCATACTTCAAAACATTTGCAAGATCTGCAGCTTCCGTTTGTGTGAAACTTCCAGTGATTTGGGCATTACCTGAAGGAATAGGTTCGTTGATACGTGGCGCAGAAACAACTAAGCCATCGAGCACGATTGCCACTTGATTCTGGGGGCTTGCCAGTGATGTCACGCGAGTTGTTAGCGCACCAAATGCTTTTGTTCCCTCGTCATTGAATGTAAGTGATACATACCAAATACTGCCACCTTGAGTATCAAGACCGGCAGATGCTTTAGAGACTTGACGTCCCAAAACTTCCGCTGGAGCCAAAATGTATTTACTACCGCCTTCTCGGCTACAAGCAACAATTGCTTGGTCGGCTGCGTCGCTACCTGTTCCCTGTCGATTTGCATCGATAGAACAATCCAATTTTGCAAAACGCGCATTTACATCTGGAGCAATACCAGCAACAGGGGTTGCAGCAGTGGCTGTATCTGAAAGATTTGGAACTCCAGAAGTTTCAGCAAGTACTTGTCTGAATCGAAGTTCTGCTGTCTGTCCAACTAATTCAACAACGCGTCGTCCAGTATCTCCCGGAACAGAGATCACGATCTGGCGATTGACTCCGCTTCCCTGCGCAGTTACTTCACTCTCGGCAACACCGAGTGAGTTCACGCGCTGGCGAATAATTGAAACTGCTTGATCAATCGCTTCGTTAGTAACTTTTCCATCTTCACCTGGCGC
>CAMBGL010000023.1 GCA_945866155.1 Bifidobacterium breve | reverse complement strand
ACTTCAGAAACAGTGAAATCTATGGATTTGAGTTGGGCAGCCGCCATATCTAATGCTGATAGTTACACAGTCAACATTTATGATTCCTCAGGAACTAATCTGCTCAAGGCATTAACTGTCAATAGTGGAGCGACTACAAGTCTTACGGTAACAGCAAGTAACTTTTCGGATATCGCTGATAATACAAATTATATGATTTCGATAACTACAGTAGGTTCTGGTAGATATTTGAATTCGTCTGAGTCAAGTAAAATTAGTGTCACTACTAATTCATCAGCGGGCTCTATAACAATTTCTTCACAGCCCGAAAATCTTTATAAGGTCGCCCTTCAGACCGCCAACTTTAGCGCCACGGTATCGGCAAATGGGGTCAGCACATATCAATGGGAATACTCATCAGATGGGACTACTTGGCAAAATGTTTCAGGCGGAAGTGGCGCAACCACAAATTCATATACAACTCCATCACTGACTACTTCTTATAATTCTTACAAATATCGTGTACGAATTACAAACACAAAATCAGGAACAACAAGTAGCGAAATTTCAGATGAAGCATCGTTATATGTCACCAAGGCTGAACAATCGCCATTGACTTTGACGACTCCGCAAGGCCGAACAACGGCAGATCTGGTTTTGAGAATAACTGGTGGTTCTTCTGGAGGAGCGCTTACCTATGACACTACTAGCGAGGGTTGCACGCTTACAGGAAGCACTCTGAGGCGCACAACAGTTGGTGATTGTGTAATTACAGTTACACGTGCTGGAAATGATTCGATCTATAACGATATTTCTTGGGGAGGTGTTGTCGATTTTATTGATGGGCTGGCAATCATGGATTTAGGATTCACCGGTGGAGCCCTAGAATTTGAATATCAATCAAGTGTCACAATAACCCTTGGTGTTGGAGATCCAGGAAAAGTACAATTCTTGCAAGATGGCCGGCCGATACCAGGATGTAACGCTATTAGGGCCACAGTATTGAATCCAGCGCAGTGCATTTGGAAACCATCAACATTCGGGCAGCCTAAAATCTCTGCAGTGTTGACTCCTAATAATACTGCCAATCCAGTACGTACCTCAGCAGTATTTCAAGTTAGAGTTTATCCACGCACCTAATAGTAGATATATTTCAAACCTGTCCTAATTATGGCTCAACATGATCTGTGCTCTCTAAGGTAAAAAGTTTAATAATTCTAGGATTCAAAAAGCCTTCGAGAGATGATCCATCAATTGCTGCAGGGTCAAATGTAATTGATACCGAGTTATTATCTGCTGGCATCTCCCAATAGAGGTACGGATTATCGCCATTCCAATCCACAATCCCAGAACCAGCTGGATTGTCAGGTAGGTCAGCAATTTGGTCAAGCCCTGATATTGCCCTAACAACGATTGCATTAGGATTTCCGTCAACTAAAGTGAACATATTTTCAAAATTTCCATCATTATCCACAGTGTCATTTACACCTAAAAATTTAGAAAAATGAATTCGTACTGACGTATATGTCGTACCAGTTTCATTTCGACTAAGTGCCAACTGCGACCCGTCATCACCTACGGCGGTAATAATAAAATCCTTACCTGCACAATTTGAAGAAATTTCGGTAATCTGTATTTCATTTAGTGTGATTGCTGGGTCTGATCTATTTTCGATACTTGCGTAAGGTTGGAAAGTAACTTCATTATCGCAAGCAGGAGTTTCGACTAACCCCATTCCAAGTTCTGTAGTAGCATTGTTTGCTCCGCCCGCATTGATAAGAGCTCCAACAGCTACACCCATTGAAATAATTGCCATGGAAATAGCCACAAGCATAAACGACTTCGGGAATCTTTTAGGATTTTGCGACGGTTGTTCAATTTCGATGAGGCTCATATATTCTCCTCAGTTGGGGATGACCGTGGGCACTTATAATTATACCTTGGATACTAAATTATGAAAAATGAAATCATTTTCTATAATCCCACAAAGCCTAAAAATGTACCCAAGAAGGGGAAAATCATAACTAGTGAACCTCGTACATCGGACCTAGTTACTCTTTCGAAACCATCACCTGTCTGAACGTCTACATAATCGGTATTTACATTATTTACAAGAGCAAGTTTTGGACTCTTGCCCGGTGTTTTTGTTGTAACTAATACTTTATCGCCGACACTAATTTCAGACTTATGCCAATAAATAGCAACAGATGATTCAGCAGTACCCAAAGCATTTTTCAATCCAGATTTAGGATGATCAATTCGGAGGCCAAGTGCGTATAAAATTACAAGAAGAATTGCTGCAAAAACGATTCCGCGTTTTGAATTATCGCTCATCTACCCAACCCTTCCAGAAGCAAATACACAGTCTCAGAATACCGTTTAAGGAGCGGGATGAGCCTGAATTGGCATTTATTTGAATAGTTTTATTTCTTCTTTTTCTCGATTTTTGGGGTGGTAATGCCCGAAGATATTTGGTTTTTCCGTGTAGAAGTCGTCAATGACTCAAGCCACTTCTCAACATCTAGATCGGCACTCGTTAATTCTTGCGCCTTACTCTTTCCGGGACTCTTCTTCTTTATCCCCTTCACGATTTGCTCTCTACCTGCTCTGTAAACCTTAGAAAGCACGGGCACGACTTTTTGAACGATTTGTTGGATAATTTTTAGAGCCGAACCCTTGATTCCTATACTCGCTGATTTATTCTGGGAATCATCACCCTGAACAATAAGTTTCCTGCTTCCATCTTTATTTTTCTTTGGCTTTGGTACATGTTGAATATTGAAAAGCCATCTAATCAGGGCAAGAGGATAGTTAAGAATCTGTGACACTAAATTTCCAGAAAAATCTGTAGATTTATTTACTTCTGAGTCTGGATTTTCAACATCTATTTCAGCACTCGACATTCCAAACATCATTCGACTCGTCCGTGAATCAGGGCGTCCCACACCACGCCAGGTTGCCACTTCAATAACAGTGCCTTGACCCATCTTTCCAATCACTAATTTTTGCCCATCTGGTAAATCAATAACTAAAGCAGAATCAGATACCGGAAGCGGAACACGCGAAACAATTGGCTTATTGGGGATAGCCTTTTTCTTCTCTGCCATTTGAGTTAGTTCTCTTCCTACTTATTAATCATGACAGTTGAAATCCAAGTATGGAATCTAGAATTGTCAGGTCCATCGCGCTCAGCGAGGGATCGCAGAACAATGGGACTACTAATCCTGATTCTCCATACTTCAAATTATACCCTGTGCGCGTCAGATAGAGGTCGCCACCAAGTGGGTCAGGCAGGCTCAATACCGTACAAATAAAGGGCAATGATTCTCCGCCAATAGCTGTTGTAGATAACGTAATATCTAACCTATCTCCTTCGCATTTCGAATCCATACTTGATACTCGAATACCATCCAAAGTAAAGCGCCCTAAATCAAGATCCAAATGACTAATCATTCCAATATCTATTGCAACATCACAGACGCTAATACTTCCAACCCCTGCACTAAATGCGACATCGCCCTTGGATCCATTGCATGCATACGACACTGAAGCATCACTTGCAACAAATTTCGTACCACCCGTTGGGCAATTTGAATCACCCGTTGGCAGAGAAATCATTGCGATAGCGCCTCCTCCACCCGATGACGAACCTGGTTGACCTGCCGTCCCTGTTGCTCCAGTTCTACCGGGTGTGCCTGGTGAACCAATTGCACCATCTCTCCCAATTGCACCATCTCTTCCTGGTAATCCAGTAACTCCTGGAGCACCACTTGGACCAACAACTCCTGGAGCACCATCTAATCCGTTAGCTCCAGCAGATCCGTTAATTCCAACAAAACCATTTTTTCCTGCAACCCCAGCTGCGCCAGCTAGCCCTTGTGGGCCGACGACCACAGCTAGTACTTGATTGAAATTTGCGTTAGACCCTAATTCAAATCCCAGCAACAAATTCTCGTACTGCATGGGCTCTTTCCCTGCATTTGTTTCGAAAAAAGTAGCACCGCGCGCAAATAGCAAAATTACTATGAAAAATAGTAACTTTTTCACGCTCGACTCACCGTGGAATTCTGAGTAATTTCGAGCACGTGACTTAGAACGCTATGAAATATTGCAATAATGTAGACGCAAAAAATAAAAATCATTGAGCGATCAATGGTTTGTAGAGGCAACCTATCAACATAAATAAATACACAGTAGCTCAGTAAGGCCATAGTGAGAGGTTCGATAAGGATAGATCTCTCCCACTTCAAAATATATCTGAAATTATGGGAGGTAAATTTCAGTAAAAGTAGCCCAAAATAAATAACATTGAGAAGGCCAAAGGCTAAGGAGATTGACCAATTTTCTGTCCAAACAAATGCCCCAAAGAATGTTGCAAGTGCTATCAAAGTAGTCCAAAAAGGTGAGATTATTTGGTCAACATTATGATGATTATCTTTGTTGCTATCTATACTTGCACTTCTAAAAATCCTTGAATCTTGGGCATCGTAAATAAAAAACTTGCTCGCTGAGATTATTCCGACAAGGGCTGCAACAAAAAGTACTACTCCACGATCCATGACAGAATTATTTGAAAGGCTTTGCGCAAGCAAAAATGCGAGAAAGAAAAAAATCGAGCTAGAGAGAGAAGTGACTGCAACCATAGAGATTTTCTTGGCTAGGCCTTTGCCAAACCTATTCTCATGCCTCAATTCCTGCACCATAAGTAATTGCAGATGAGAAGAGAGCAAGCCTGTACCAACCCAAGCCAGCCCAAGGGCTGCTAATGCAAGAACGACCCGAAAATTCATAACTTCACCGAGGATGATCTGGGCTATGACAAAGCCTGAGATAACGAAAATCGCACTATAGGCATCAATCATAGAGATAATTGTGAGTAGCGCTAATGAGTAAAGTGGAAATTTTAGAGTCTGGTCTCCGGTGACGAACCCACCTTGAATACCAGCAAAAAGAGCCACTGTTGGCAAAATTACCCAGGCTAATGGAGATAATTTATGTAGGAATGAATCGTCGTACTCCAAAAGAAATCTCGCCAAAGATGGTTTGAAACTTTTTAGTGAATTGCCCCTAAATAGATAATATCTGTAGACAAATCGAGGAATATTTTTTGCATAAAGAAGTGTTCCATCCTCGTTGAGTTTATCTTCTCTAAAAAATCTTACGAGTGCATATTTCTTTATCCTCATAGTTGAAAGTAGGACAAGTAAAAATGTCAGACAGATTCCGAGAATTCCGACATCATGAGTTGAATCTAGAATGCTAAAACGTTTGAGTGCAGTAACACGAACAAGTGCTATTTGAGTTCCAGATACACTTCCATCTCCAAATACAAGGACAGAATATTGGCCAAGTGGCAAATCTGATGGTAACTCTCCTGAATAAACAATAAATCCACGAGAATTCTCTCTACTCCCAGTAAAAGTAATTACTGAATTTTTTTCGGAGAGAAGTTTTATTGTCCAGTTCTTCTGTTGCGAGGCATCACCAACAACAATATTTTGGACTTTTCCTCGCTCCCATGTCAAAAGTGGAATCTCTATTGCATGGGCAGAGGGTACCGATAAGAGAAGATAGAGAGCTGCGAACAGAAATGAAAATAACTTCTTACTCATTTTTGAGTGCATCGAGGATGAGCCACAGACCAAAAATAAGCGGGATGATGACCATCAGAGATTTCGGTGTGAGGAATTTTCCAATGAGTGGTATCACAAAAATTACAACGCCTGTAATATCTGGGATCGTTGGATTCTGAATGTCAGGTGCGGGGTTGGCATCACCTTTGACGATAAAGCCAGTCTGAGCATTTCCGCCAATAATTCGGTGTGAGAAAACACCAACTGCGGTTCCATCAAAGCGGCGCCCTACATAGGCGACAATGCTGCCAATTTTTGGAGTGATATTAGAAGGCGGCGTTGTCAAGATTATGTCGCCAGGGTTAATTACTGGCACCATTGAGCCAGTCAGCACTACACGAGCCTTGATGGAGCCCTGAAATGAGAGTATCGAGAAGGAAAATAGGATAAATACCAGAACATATCCAAACCAACGCGTGAGAACAGTTGCTTTGCGGTACCACGAGCGTGTGCCAACGACGACACGCTCCTCTGGAGCTTGAACAAAAAGCGAAGATTTAGTCTTCACAATTTTGCCACCTGTTACCAAGTAGCTATGTTCACCGGCTAGATCAGAGACAGTTACAAGAACATTTGATTCTGGAATATGTGACTTCTTATCTATCCACATCTCCATTGTTCCAATTTGAATAGGAGAATCTCCATTTAGCTCATCGTCGAGCTTAGCCATGAATCACCAATTCTTCTCTGTTGAATTCATCCACGAAAATAATGTCAAACCAATTCTATTGCCGTGAGTCTAAAAAGTAATAGACCCGCTCAAAAATTTCTGAGCGGGTCTATTACTATATTAGAATATTATTACGCTGATGACTCCACAGAGAATTTATCGACAGCTGCGGCCAAGATTGGTCGCGCATAACTGCCATTAACAACAGTGGATCTGGCGAATGTAAGAGTAAAACCACCAGTATTGTCTGCAAGTGAAATACTACCTCCTGCAAACGACTTGTTACAGCTTGTAAGGGTATAATCATCCAAAGTTACAACCGTAATGATGCATCCGGTATTTACAGCAGTTCCAACATAAGTACCACTGTAGAAATTGGCAGCTTCTGCTGTGTAGCTTTCACCAAAGCCTAATGCAGTAGCAATTGTGCCATCAGAAGTATAATTACCTCCGACAGTTAGGCTGTCTGTATAGGCATTAAGGGTGAATCTTTTACCTATGCAAGTTGATGAAGTAATATTACTGACGGCTAGTGAGGTTAGGGCAAAGTTAGACTGGTTGGATTCTTGTCCAGCAGCACCATTTACAAAGCCGGATACTGGAGTCAATGTGACTGCAGAGTCACACGCAGTTACATACTGAACACCTTGACCAAATTCAACTGATGTTCCACCGTTAAGAGTGATGGATGCCGCGAGTGTTGAGCCCATGCCCATAACACCAGCGAGTAGACCAATTCCAATAATTACTTTCAACTTCTTTTTTGAAGGTTGCTCAGATGGCTCATTGATGCCACCTAAATTCAAGATATCCATCTGGCTTCCTCCTTGTGGGGAAAGTTCGTATGAGGCTCACGCGGTGTGAATCTCTTATTGAAAGTGAGTCAATCACCCTGTACAGCCTCATGCAAGTGACTTTGCCTCGAAAATGGCCCTTTTGAACTTTTCTATTCGGGTTTTACTCCCTTTTCAGAGCTTCCCTTGAATCTGCGAATGAGCGTACTTCTGCAAGTGGAAAAGAAGTTCGGTCGTGATACTCGAACTTATAACTCGCTAAAAATAGTTATCTAGTTGGATTATTTACAGTTTCAACTGTTGTTCGGCCAATTCTTTGGCCATCAATATTTACCGATGTTGCTGTTGAATCTAAATAAAAAGTTACATCTGCACTCGTTGCAGATAAATCAGAACCGTCATAAATAGAAGTTCCGGAAACATTGAGTGATATTGATGCAGCCATTGCACTTGAAACAAGTGATCCTTCACCTGATAAATAGGTCAATGCCAGTGCTCCTGCATCATTAATACTTATTGGTGCATCAACATTTGGAAGTGAAATTTGTAGCACTTTTGCATCCGATGTTGGACCAATAGCTAGTTCTGCACCTAATGTGTCAACTAAGCGAATACGCAATTTTTTTCCGCGACATGAAGTTAGATCAAGATTAGAAACTGTTACTCCACGAACACGAAAAAAACCGGCAGAAGTATCTGTACTCGTTGGCGCTGAATGCCACTCTTCACTCAGGGCTGCAAAGACAGTTGGATCGCAAGCAACGGCCTGTTGGGAACCTTGACCAAATTCAAGAGCGCCATTTCCCACAGTCACAGTTGCTGCAAAAGTTGAAACGATAAATGGAACAATCGCGGCCAATACGACACCGACAATAATTTTATTTCGGTGGGGGCGCTCATTACCACCAAAGCCTGCATTGACTCGCCCACTCAAAGGAGATTGCAAACCCTGGGGCATCAATCTTCCTTTCTCGGGACAGCCAAAAACACTGTAAATACATTGATTATTTTAGTGAGTCAGGCGTGAGAAACCTTGGATTAGCAGGGCTGATTACACATTCTTTATTTCTTGAGAGTTAGCCCATTCTTTTTCAATTCGAAACCAATTCCTAGCGGGCGAAAAATAAGTGTTCGTGTATTTACCGAACGGCTACACATTGAAGCGTCCAGTACAGGTTGAGAGACTGCAACAAAAGCAAAGGTTGCAACTGCCCCAGAAATAGAACCTCGCAGACTCACCATTCGAAGGCCGTTATAACTATTGATAATTGCTTCTACTTGGGCGCTTGTTCCGGAGATCAAGAGACTTTGGGAGAAGTCACCTGTTGCCAGTTGTTCACCATTGAAATTTGAGTCGGGTGAATTCTTTCGGTAAATATCAAAAATTAGACTTGAAGAATTCATGCAGGCGAGCAGATAGTCGGGGCCTGAGATATTGATTGCCGGCAAGTTTCGAGATAGTGCTCGTGGATCCACAGGCAAGATTGATGGCATATCGATGCGCATTCCCTGATTAGCAATTGGCTCAGGCGGGCGAGGCGATGGAGATGCACTGGCAGTTTCTGTATCGAAAAATTGCGATGGCGCATCTGAACTCTGGGCACTTGGACTCGATGAAGGAATTGGAGCTTCACTCGGCGATGGCGATTCACTTACAGTGGATGTATCTGTCGCAAGGGGTGATTCACTAGGCGCACTTACTTGCTCCTCAATCGGTGGCAAATTATTTTCATCGGCTAGAACTGGTGCAACGATGGTGAGCAAAACCCCGGTAATGATGAGAGCGCCTATTCGCTTGGCGAAAACGGAAGGTTTGTGGACAAATAAGTGTGAACGGCTTGGATTTGCTCCTGTGAAGCGTGGTCTATCACTCCACTTATTTCTATTCACAGTGCGAGCATACCCGCCACTATTTTCACGAGCCGGAAGCGCGAGGCTTAGAAATAGTGATACTTCTTTGGAACGCGATGACTTTTAGCACCTAGAATTGATGTTGTATTACCCGAACATCGAAGGTGAAGAAAAAAGGAGAAAGACCTAGACTCCCGATTCTCTAAACCAAACCTTGAGGGATGGACTTGTAATGACAACTGCATTTCGTACAAGAGTGCTCGTTGCAGAAGATGAAGAGTTCACACTCAATCTTCTCCGCGAGATTCTCAGCGATGCAAATTTTGAGGTCATTGCCGTCAACTCTGTCGCTAAAGCCATTGAGGCAATCGAGGGCTTTGATCCTCACGCAGTCATCACCGATTTGAATTTTGGAATTAGTGCACCAAGTGGCGCCGATCTTCTCAACTTCCTGGATGCAGAGCGCCCATGGATCGGTAAAGTAATTTTGACTTCACATGCCTCCGCTAACTTGGCACTGCCCCGTGGAACAGAATTACCAGCAAATGTTATTTATCTTGTGAAGTCGGAACTGCAATCAATTGCAGCACTTGGTAATGCGGTTCAAGATTCGATTGCACAGATCAATGCCAATGTGGTGCGTCCAACACCTGCTGAGAGTAATCGCATAGCAATTAGTGAAACTCAGGCAGAAATTCTAAGATTACTTGCTGAGGGTTATACAAATGCGGCAATCGCTGTGCGTCGTGGAACTTCACTGCGAGCTACTGAAGCACTTGTACAGAGAACATTTTCGACATTGGGACTAAAAAATGATGAGGACTTCAATCCTCGCGTTCTCGCTGTTCGGATGTGGCAGGAAGATAAAGTTGTTATCCGGTGAAGTCGTGGTTCCAGCACTTTAAATTAGTGTCCACTGGGCGTTCGGCAGTATCAATGCCTTCAATGCTCTTGTACTTACCAATTAGTTTTTTCTTTGCGCTAGAGCGCGAATTCGTATTAGCTCCGGGGAATTTTAGTAATCAGATAAAGATCGTACTTGCGGGAGAACTAACATCATTTCTTTTCTTGCATATTTCTTCATTAACAATACTCAGAAATAGAAAAGCTCGAGAGCAAAATCTTTACCTCTGTCTCTTTGTTTGGGCTATGACTGGTGTGATTCGTGGTTTCTTTGCTGAATTCTACGCCGCCTCAATTTTGAATTTAGATTCGTATACAACTTTGCGAATACTTACCTCTGCCTTGTTTTCTACGCTGGGATTGGGATTTGCAGCGTATGCATTTGGTTCAATCTACGAAATTGAAACTAGGAAAGCTGCACTTCGATCATTGAGTGGATTCATTTCCACCGATAGTACTAATTTGAACGCTGAGCAAGTCGCCATGAAGGAAGAGGCGATCATCACCCTGCAACAAACCCTCATTCCTAAAGTTATCCAACTGCAACGGCTCACAGCTGGACTCAAGAAATTTGAACTCTCTCAACCTCTAGCCCTAGCCTTATTCTCCCTGGAAGAACAAGCACATCGCTTGGCTTATCAGATGCGGGTAAATTTAGATAATTTAGAGTCACTTCCTAGTCCACGATCTGGCGTTGCATCTCGTATTTTCAGTTCAACTCCTGTCGCATTGAAACTATGGCCCAGCATCTTCTCGGTCAAACTTTCATTTCTCTTTCTAACATTTGGAGGCGCAATAGTTCAATTTGGTCGAAACTCAATCTCAGGAGTCTTGTGTGCAATTCTGAGCTCAATCATTATCGGAATATCTCTTGTGCTATTTGACATTATTTCAAAGCGTGCAAAAATTTCCCAGAAGTCATTCATCTATGCTTTTGCATATATCTTTATTTTCATCCTCCAGTATCTCTATGCCTCTAAATTAGTGCCACGAATCTTTGAGCTCTCGCAGCCTTTCGACCCACTATATTCTGCGGCTAGAGTAACGTTTGCTGTATATCTTGCCTCTTTATTTCTTTCATTTTTAAAGGCAGATTCATTATTGCTTCAATCAATGAGTATTGAAAGCACGAATTCTCGAGAAATTCTTAATCTCAAGAGTAGTAAGAATGAAATGCTTGAAGCAGTAAACATGACTACTAATCAAGGTGCCCTTCAAGGGCACATATCAGGAGTTATCCTTGCCCTAAATTTATTGTCAAAAGATGAAGACACGCATGTCTTCGGCAAAGACCCTTCTGGAATTATAAATAATGCGAATACACTTCTATCTAATGGAATCGCAGAGATTCAGAACCTAAGTATCCGTGAATTGTTGAATTGAGGTTTTTTAGCGTGGTGAGATTGAGTTCGTCTTTGGTGAGAATCAAAAATGAAATCACCCCCTACGCCACATTTATTCAAGAAAGAATTGTTACATGGACTGCCTTTTGGAGCACGATTCCTGTTTCAGTTCTAACGGCAGTACTTTTCATTAATCCTGACAAAGCCAGTTCTGAAGGTCTGCTCACATGGACAGCGATTGCTCTTTTATCTCACGCTTCCATGGTTCCCTTCGTTCATCACTTCAATAAAAGAGGCTCTCGGCGTGTACATCTATTCATCGCTTTTTTTCTTGGAGCCCTCCGTGGAATAGTGCTCAGTCTGATAGCTCCTCTATTCCTTGTAGAAGACCCGTTATCAATAACTGCACGTGCGCTTAATTCAGGATTCACATTTCTTTATTTTTTTCTCTTAGTCTCTATCATTCGAGGAGTATGGGGAAAGTTCGAAAAGGATTTACGGGAATTCTTGCTTACATTTTCTTCTACTAATTCAAAAAATATTCTGTCAAGATCCTTGGGCGCAAGAGATATCGACGATAAAGAACGTCAAGATGCGATAACTCGATTGGGCAAGCTCTTGGAAGACTCTATTGCTCAAAAATCTGAGGGATTGACCCTTCGCCAGCAAGCGCAAGCAATTGATCGTGTTATTGCTAAAAATATACGTCCAAAAAGTTCACAGCGATGGAAAAATGCAGAACTTATATGGCCACAAATCCATCCCTGGCGAGTTATAAGAAATTCTATTTTTGAGACGAAAGCACCCACCATAGTTATATTGTTAATAATTATGCCGCTCTCTTTCATCGGACAATTATCGCATGCGACGATATTGAACTCAATACTTCTGCAACTTTTTGCTCTCGTTCTAACTTTTCTCGGTTGCGAACTTGCTGACAGAATTACTAATACTTTGCGTAAGGGAATCGGGTTCAACAATCTTCTTTATCTCATTTTTTATATTTTTATTCAATTACCAATAATTCTCTATATTAATTATTTCCTTAATATCTCCTACTACTCATCTTTTGAGAATCTGTTACAGGTGCAAATTGGAACTATGGTTGTGGCTATCATCTTAGTGGTCATTGGAACAATGATTTTATCGGTTTATAATGCACGCGAAGAGGCTTTAGTTCAATTACGCAAATTTTTACCTGATGATAAATTGCAAGAAATTCTTTCAGCTGGTAATACTTCCAATGAAGAATCTGAGTATGCCCAATATTTACACGCTGAAGTACAATCACAATTGACCGCTAGTAAACTTTTACTTCTCAAAGCGGCAGAAACTGATTTTTCTGCCATGTCTACAGTGACTACGCGTCAAGTTTTAGCTCGTTTGGAATTATTGAAAACTCCTTATGAGAAGAAACGAGCTCGAATTCCCA
Source organism: Bifidobacterium breve (assembly GCA_945866155.1). GTDB lineage: Bacteria > Actinomycetota > Actinomycetes > Nanopelagicales > Nanopelagicaceae > Planktophila. Next base: position 1,135 of record CAMBGL010000023.1, on the reverse strand, counting down.
AGGTACGCCTCGATGAACTTGTACAAACTTGGCGAGGCTTGACCAGAATCAAGATGAATTTGCCACCCGAACTAGAAATAGTTTCAAAAAATGGAGAGATTATCTCCCAACTCATCGAGGAATCAATTATCAATGCAATTCGACATGGAAAAGCAAAGAATGTGAAGGTCGATGTTTGGATCGAAGGCGATATTTGCAAGATTGAAGTTCAAGATGATGGAAAACTAAAATCTACTAAGAAGCCTGGTTTGGGTTCAACTTTATTCCAGGTTTTTGCACCTGACTGGAAATTGAAAACAAACGATGATGGCACATTAGCCACAATGTCTACTCCATTTTAGAAGAAGAGTTACGCAATACCAATTACGTCTACAACGAAAACTAGAGTTTCGTTAGGTCCAATTGCTGCGCCGGCGCCTTGTGCACCGTAACCAAGATCTGGTGGAATCACTAGCAAGCGTCGCCCGCCAACTTTCATTCCTGGGATTCCTTGTTGCCATCCAGCAATGACATTTGCAAGTGGGAATGTCGCAGGAGATCCGCTATCCCAAGAAGATTCAACAACTTCACCTTGTGACCATGTAAGTAATGTGTAATGAACTGTCATTGTTGATGTTGCAACAGCTTCTGGGCCAGTACCTTCAATAATGTCTTCAGTTACCAGAGTTGAAGGAGCTGCGCCTTCTGGTTTAGAAATTGTTGGTTTGGCTCCCGCATTTGCTGAAACTGTTGGCAATCCCGAATTAGTGCTTGATTCTGTACTAGTTGCCACTGTAGATCCTCCACATGCTGTTAGCGAAAGCGCGCTGGTTATAACGATTACCGAAATAAGGAATTTTTTCATGGGCATACCTTACAGGTTGATAACTACTTACCAACTTTTAGTCGGTGCTTGCAAAGGGTTATCTATCCAACAGAATTCACCATTGACATGGTCACTCTCAGGAGAGATTAGCTTCAGGACCAAATCAACAGCCTTTTGGGGATCATCGCCACCAGTTTCTTCCACCCAATCAACCCAGTTCTTATAGTTGATTGCAACATCCCCTACCTCTTCGACCTTGTCCTTGATGTCTCCCCACATTTCAGTCTTTACGTCTCCAGGATGGATAACGTTTGCAGTAACTCCGGTTCC
>CAMBGL010000022.1 GCA_945866155.1 Bifidobacterium breve | reverse complement strand
CGTGGATCGAAATAAATCTTTCCTCCAGCGCTGCGCAATCTGTAATTGAGTTCCCAATCTTGTGCACGCGTAAATCTCTCATCGAAACAACCCACTGCAATAAGTGCCTCTTTTCTAAATGCTCCTAGATAAACAGTATCTACCTCGCCTGCGGCACCTCCTGTATGAAAGCGTGATGCACCAACACCGAGTGCGCTCTTCATTGCGCGTGCAACTCCACGTTCAAAAAGGGTACGCCCTTGTGCATCCATAACTCCACCAACATTTACTGCGCCAGTTTTTTCAAGAATTTCCGAGACTAAAGTCAAGTAATTCTTTGGTATTTGTGAATGGCCATCGACGCGGACAATGATTGAATACTTTGTTGCTGCAATTGCAATATTGAGAGCACTAGCAGTTCGACCACTTGGATTTTCGACAAGAACTATTCGTGAATCCTTTTGAGCAAGGGCTTGTGCAATCTTTTCTGTTCCATCATGAGATGGCCCGATAGCAAGAATTATTTCGATATCTCCTAAATAATCCTGAGACAGTATCGATCGAAGCGACTCTTCAAGATGATCGGCTTCATTGAGAACTGGCAGGATGATAGATATCTGGCGCTTCGGTGAGCCATATAACTCATTTGCTGATGTCGTCATAACCCCTCCACCGTATCGCCCAAGTACGCTCTCCTTGTGAAAGCGACGCGAACGATTCGGATAATTACCTCACTCTCTGTGGGCATCATTCTCCTTTCAACATTCTCATGGCTTGCACTTGGCCAAGTGAGCGGTTCTATCGATCGCATTGATGTTTTCGGTGGCTTAAAATCTCGCCCTGAAAAAACTTCCAAGGCTCTCAATTATCTCTTAGTTGGTTCAGATACTCGAGAAGGTTTGACTAAGGAACAACAGAAATTACTGCGCGTAGGTAGTACGAAGACCGCTGCCGGTGGTCGTTCAGACACAATGCTTTTGGTACACATTAGTAAAGAGCGCGATAAAGCCATGATTATTTCAATCCCCCGCGATTCACTTGTAACTGTCCCTGCGCACACGAGCATGGATGGAAAATCTCAAATTGGCGCAACGCAAGCAAAAATCAATGCTGCCTTTGCATGGGGTGGAGCACCTTTGCTTATTCAAACTTTTGAAGCAAAATCAAATCTAAAAATTGATCACTACATTGAAGTTAGTTTTGCAGGATTTGCTGGGATAGTGGATGCAATTGGTGGTATCGAAGTCTGTACAAAGCGAGATATTGATGATCCTCAGAGTCACCTTGTTCTTCCAGCCGGAGTTCATACACTCAATGGAATTGAATCTCTAAAGTATGTACGTACTCGAGATTTTGATGGAATGGGCGATCTAGGGCGTATGCAACGTCAACAACAATTTATGAGTGCAGTTCTGCGTAAAGCCACAAGTACTGGTGTTCTTCTCAACCCAATAAAATTAGTCAATTTTTTCAATGCAACAATCGCAAGTTTAAAGACTGATTCAAATCTCAATCAAGATGATTTACTCACTCTTGCAAAGCAGATGAAAAATCTTTCTCCAGGTAAAGTTCGTACGCTAACAATTCCATTAGGTAATACAAATGCCCGAGTACCTGGAGTGGGTTCCGTTGTTACATGGGATTCGATCCTTGCTCCAGAGCTATTTCAAAGACTTCGCGATGATTTACCTATTGTTGATGAGGTCACACCATCACCATCAGCTAGTTCAACAAGCACTCCTAAAGTAACTATCGTTGATAAATTCAAGACACGAACAGCCGATGAAGATCCATGTGGTGCGCTCAAATAGATAGACTGACGATATGACTCTCAAGCTCTCTGTCGTTGGCACGGGTTATTTGGGTGCGACTCACGCAGCCTGCATGTCCTCCCTTGGTTTCACAGTTGTTGGTGTCGACACAGATGCACAAAAGATTGCCCAACTCTCTCGTGGTGAACTTCCATTCTATGAACCAGGTTTAGACACACTTCTTGCTAGCGAAATAAAGACAGGCAGACTTACTTTTACAACAGATTTTTCTGCTGTAGCAGATGCAGATGTGCATTTCATTTGTGTTGGAACACCACAGAGTAAAGATGGCCTTGCTGCAGATCTAACATATGTAAAAGCATCCGTTGCGGCAATTGCGCCATTTTTGAAAAGTGGATCATTAGTTGTTGGTAAATCAACTGTCCCAGTTGGAACAGCTCAGATGTTGCGAGATCAGTTAGCGATAAGTGCACCTGATGCCGACCTTGCCTGGAATCCAGAGTTTTTACGTGAAGGATTTGCTGTCGAAGATACTTTGACTCCAAATCGTCTCGTCGTTGGCGTAGCAAATGATCGTGCAGAGACGATTCTCAAAGAGGTTTATGCCCCTGTCATTGCACTTGGAACTCCGTGGATACGCGCAGATCTTCCAACTGCCGAGCTTGTAAAAGTTGCCGCCAACTCTTTCCTTGCGACAAAGATTTCATTTATCAATGCAATGGCTGAGGTTTGTGAAGCAGCAGGTGGTGATGTCACAGTACTTGCGAAAGCGATTGGATATGACCCTCGTATCGGAAATAGATTCTTGCAGGCAGGAATTGGTTTCGGTGGGGGTTGCCTTCCAAAAGATATTCGTGCATTCATGGCTCGCGCAGAGGAGTTAGGTGCGAAGCAAGCACTTGAATTCTTGCGAGAGATTGACCAAATTAATTTACGTGCTCGCCAGCGAGTTATCGATGTTGTGCGCGCTGACTTATCTGAAGATCTCACTCAATATAAAATTGCCGTTCTTGGTGCAACTTTCAAACCAGATAGTGATGATGTTCGCGATTCTCCAGCGCTAGATATCGCTGCGCAATTACATGCAGCTGGTGCAAAAGTTGTTGTGCATGACCCTAAAGGTATTGAACCTGCACGTAAGCGTTTCCCAACTCTTGCATTCGAAGAAGATGTAAAAGTTGCAGTCAAAGATGCAGATGCGATTTTGCATTTGACTGAATGGAAGGAATATCGAGAGTTAGATCCCGGCGCTATCGGTCAACTTGTAAAATCTAAGTTCCTTATCGATGGTCGAAATATGCTCGATCGTGACAAGTGGCGTAGTGCAGGATGGCGAGTTCACGCATTGGGGCGTACCGATTAATTCGCAAGAAGATATTGATGCAGTTCTTGCAATGAAAACATGGGCTGTCGTCGGACTTGGAAATAATCCTGAACGCGCAGCATTTGGAGTAGCGAAATTATTACAAAATAAGGGACATCGGATTATTCCTATTTATCCACGAGCAGAAATAGTTCATGGAGAAATTGGATATAAAACACTTGCAGAGATTCCTACTCCTGTTGATGTTGTTGATTGCTTTGTAAATTCTAAATTAGTTGGCAAGGTCGTCGATGAAGCGATAGCAATTGGTGCAAAAGCAGTCTGGCTTCAATTAGATGTTATTGATCATGAAGCAGTTGCAAGAGCGAAAGATGCAGGTCTAATTGCAATTATGGATCGTTGCCCTGCTATTGAATATCAAAATAAATAGATCAAAACCCTGTCTTCTGATTTCGCTTTGCGCTAAGACTGGCACCTTTTGCTTTTGCCTCTGAATTTAAATCTTCTAACGCTTTACTTACTTTCGATGAAATATCTTTATCGCTAATACCAAGAATACGAGCTGCTAGTAGCGCTGCATTCTTCGCATTACCAACTCCAACAGTTGCAACTGGAACACCTGCCGGCATTTGAACGATGGAAAGAAGTGAATCCATTCCATCAAGATTTTTGAGAGCAACTGGAACACCAATAACAGGCAGGGCAGTAAGGGATGCAACCATTCCTGGTAGATGAGCGGCGCCACCAGCGCCAGCAATAATTACTTTGAATCCTTTACTTGCAGCACTTTGTGCAAACTCAACCATTTCAAGTGGCATGCGATGGGCTGATACAACTTCGGCGCTATATGAAATACCGAAGGAATCAAGAACCTTTGCTGCATCTTCCATGATTGGCCAATCAGAATCTGATCCCATGATGATTGCTACATCACTCATCAATCTCTCCACTCATATAGGCCAAAGCATGTTCTACATCTGCACGTAATTCTACGAGATGATCGCCCAAAGCGTTAATGTGGCCAATCTTTCGCCCTAGTTTCACCTCTTTTTTATAGTGGTGGAACTTGAGATCTGGGTTTCGCGCCATCAAATGTAAATATGGACGATACATATCTTCTTTTTCTCCACCAAGAATATTTCCCATAACGACATTGCGCGCTGTCATAGATGGGTCCCCAAGGGGTAAATCTAGAACTGCTCTTAGATGCTGTTCGAATTGTGAAGTTTTTGCACCATCGATTGTCCAGTGGCCTGAATTGTGTGGGCGCATGGCAAGTTCGTTTACATAAAGTTCATCACCACGGACAAACATTTCAACGGCCATAACACCAACAACACCAACATGGGCGGCAATATCTAGCGCTAATTTTTGCGCCTTTTCGCTGAGCTCATCAGATAGATCAGGTGCTGGAGTAATTGTCATGGTGCATATGCCATCTTTTTGAACCGTTTGAGTTGGTGTCCATGTGCTTGCCTGTCCATGTGGTGAACGAGCCACCATCACTGCAATTTCTATATCAAAGTCGATTAGTTCTTCGATGAGAAGTTGATTTGTTTCTCTCAAAATCTCTTCTAGTTGATCTAGCGAATCTACTTTCCAGACTCCCCTACCGTCATATCCGCCCGATATTGATTTAGCAATTACAGGAAATTGTTTTACTTCATCCGCTTTGGAGATGACCTGCCATGACGGTGCAGGGAAATCTTTGAGAAAATCTCGCATCAGAGCCTTATTCTGGGAATATATGAATGAGGCTGAACTTGGACGTACGACTACTCCATCATTTTCTAACGATTTGATAATTGATAATGGGATAAGTTCATGTTCAAAGGTAATCACATCACACTTATTCGCAAATTCTCGGACAGCCTCTAAATCACGGAAATCTCCAATTACTGAATTAGTAATTTGCGCTGCGGAATCATTTTTATCTGAAGCGAGTAAGAGTAAATCAATTCCTAGCGCTGTAGCTGGTGCCACCATCATGCGCGCTAACTGACCAGCACCAATAACGCCAACGGTTGGAAAGGAGCTTTTCACGAGTGTTATCGTAGATGAATCACATCGCCGGCGCTGACATGCCTTCCATCATCGAGTACAAGTTCGCCAGTATGTGAAATACGAGCAACAGTTGCCTCAAGATTTTCTCCACCAGGAAGTTCGATTCGAACTTTTTTGCCAATAGTGCTGCTCGCACTGGCATATTCGTCCAACAACTCGGATCCTTCTTCCCATGCTTCAAAGAGCTCTGCAAATGTATTTAGAAGGTGAGAAAGAAGGAGATTTCGATCAGTAATAGTTGAGCCCTCAATTGCAAGTGATGTTGCAGTGGATACAGGTAATTCATTTGGAGTCATGGAAACATTGAGTCCGATACCAATAACTATTCCCTCATTAGTTGTTTGAGCAATAATTCCAGCACACTTCTTTTCATTAATTATCAAATCATTTGGCCATTTCAATGAAAGGTTCATTGCAGTATCTATTGTTGTGATGGCACGAACAAGACTCAAGCCAGCAATAAGAGAAATGAAACCCCACTCGCTTCTTTGATTTCGAGGTTTAATGTAAAAAGAAAATAAAAGGGCACTCTGTGTAGGTGCTTCAAAAGTTCTATCTAATCTTCCGCGTCCATCACTTTGAAATTCAGTAGCAATTACTTGACCATCTAATGCGTTATTTGATTCAACAAGTTGTAGCAGATCGTTCTGTGTTGAACCAGTGAGTTCGACCACGCTTACCCGCCAGTACGGCGCAACTCTTGAATTGATCTCCGCTTCATCGAGTGGAGTTCTTAGCACTTCATTGCTCACGCCTAGTACCGTAGGGGTATGAGCGATCTCCATACAACTGCAGGAAAAATTGAAGATTTGCGCGCACGCGTAGAAGAGGCTGTGCACGCTGGTTCAGCACGCGCAGTTGAGAAGCAACACGCAAAAGGCAAGATGACAGCTCGTGAACGAATCAGCGCACTCGTTGATGAAGATTCATTTACTGAAATCGATGAGTTTGCTCGCCACCGTTCGACAAAATTTGGAATGGAAAAGAACCGTCCCTATGGTGATGGTGTTGTCATTGGAACAGCCACAGTCGATGGTCGTCCAATCGCTTTGTACTCACAAGATTTCACAATTATGGGTGGAAGTCTTGGCGAAGTGCATGCAGAAAAGATCGTAAAGATTGCAGAATTTGCTCTCAAGAGTGGAATTCCATTGATTGGCATTAACGATTCAGGTGGTGCACGTATTCAAGAAGGAGTTGCATCCCTTGGCGGTTATGGAAAAATCTTTCGCCTCAATACGCGCTCATCAGGAGTAATCCCACAAATTTCATTGGTTCTCGGACCATGCGCAGGAGGATCTGCTTACTCACCAGCGCTCACTGACTTCACTGTGATGGTCAACGAAACTTCACATATGTTTATTACTGGTCCAGATGTAATCAAGACTGTGACTGGCGAAGATGTCGGTATGGAAGAGCTCGGTGGCGCTCTCACACATAACACGCGTACAGGTAATTCTCATTACTTAGCTGAGAGTGAAGAAGATGCAATCGACTATGTAAAAGCACTTCTCTCCTACCTACCAAGTAACAATATGGATGGAGTTCCACAACTGCCTCCTACTGAACTACTGGAAAAGAAGGCATCAGATATTGCACTAGATACTCTCATTCCCGATAGCACTAATCAGCCATACGATATGAAGGTTCTGATCAATGCCTTACTAGATGAAGGTGAATTTTTAGAAGTACACGCCCTCTATGCACCAAATATCATTGTTGGTTTTGGTCGAATTGAAGGCCAATCAGTAGGAATAATTGCTAACCAGCCGCAGCAACTAGCTGGAACACTCGATATAAATTCAAGTGAAAAAGCAGCACGATTTGTGCGTTTCTGCGATGCGTTCAATATTCCAATTCTCACTCTTGTAGATGTGCCAGGTTTCTTGCCGGGAACTGAACAAGAATGGAACGGCATTATTCGCCGAGGAGCAAAATTACTCTATGCATACGCTGAAGCATCAGTACCACTTGTCACACTCATTACTCGTAAAGCCTACGGCGGTGCTTTTATTGTTATGGGTTCCAAATACTTAGGTAGCGATATTAACTTTGCATGGCCAACTGCAGAAATTGCAGTAATGGGTGCTCAAGGTGCTGTGAACATTCTTTATCGTAGCGAATTGAGCGAAGCAAAAGATCCCGAGAAAAAGCGCGCTGAATTAGTTGAGGAGTATAACGAAACACTTGCTAATCCATATCTTGCCGCAGAGCGTGGAATTATTGACACTGTCATCGAGCCAAATCAATCTCGTGCCTATATAACAAAGGCATTTAGAACATTGAAGACTAAGCGAGATTCATTGCCTGCCCGCAAACATGGAAATATTCCACTCTGATGAAATTTACAGTTACATCTGGAAATCCGACACCGCAAGAATTGGAAGCTATCCGTGAGGCACTTACTGTGAATCCTCCTGAGAAGCTAGAGCCAGTAATCAAGCGCAGCGTCTTTGGCTTACCTCAATTGCGTCAACCTCTTCCGCACCAAATTACTTTTGGCGCAAGGAATAATTCATAAATGCCAACAGTTGTTCTCGCATCTCAATCTACATCTAGGCGTCGATTGTTGGAATCTGCCGGATTGAAACCAAAAATTATGGTCAGCCATGTTGATGAGGAGACTCCATTTTTCAACTCACTTACTCCTGCCGATATGGTGATTGCTCTTGCAATAACAAAAGCGCACACTATTCGTGACCAGATTGATTTTCCTGCAATTATTATTGGCTGTGACTCTACCTTTGAATTTCAAGGAGAATCTCTTGGTAAACCTGGAGAGCCTGCAATCGCAAAAGAGCGTGCATCACGAGTACGAGGTAACTCTGGGTACTTACATACTGGCCATTGCGTAATTGATACAGCCAAAAATATTGAAATTTCGGATCGCGTCACAACAAAAGTTACTTTTTCGGATATGACCGATGAAGAGATAGATGATTATGTTGCCTCTGGTGAACCACTCCATGTTGCAGGTGGCTTCACACTCGATGGGTTTAGTTCTCCCTTTATTCCATCTATCGAAGGCGACTACACAAATGTTGTTGGAATCTCTATGCCCTTCTTACGCAAAGCGATGAACCAACTTGGCTACTCGTGGCCAGAAGTAAAGGAAATGGCATGAAACGCGTACTCATTGCCAATAGAGGCGAAATTGCTTTGCGCGTTATTCGTGCATGTAAAGATCACGGGCTCGAGAGCGTTGCGGTCTACTCTCAAGAAGATCGCAACTCATTACATGCCCAGAGTGCAGATTATGCATTCTCACTCGATGGCATTACTGCAACTCAAACCTATTTGAATATTGAAAAATTGATTGAGATTGCTAAAAAATCCGGTGCTGATTCCGTGCACCCTGGTTATGGGTTTTTATCTGAAAATGCGAACTTTGCACAAGCTGTTATCGATGCAGGTTTGATTTGGATAGGACCTCCCCCTGCTGCAATTCGCGCACTCGGAGATAAAGTTTCTGCTCGCAAAATTGCAGCAAAGGCAGGTGCTCCACTTGTCGCTGGTACAAAAGATCCAGTTGAAGGCCACGAAGAAGTTACCGCTTTTGCTAAGGAGCATGGATTGCCCGTCGCTATCAAAGCAGCACATGGTGGTGGCGGTCGTGGACTCAAGGTTGCGCGCACAATGGAGGAGATTCCAGAGCTATTCGCATCCGCTGTACGCGAAGCAATATCTGGTTTCGGTCGCGGTGAATGCTTTGTTGAACGCTACTTGGATAAACCTCGTCACGTTGAAACTCAAGTATTAGTCGATAAACATGGCCACGCAGTCGTAATAAGTACTCGCGATTGTTCATTGCAGCGCCGCCATCAGAAATTGGTAGAGGAAGCACCTGCGCCATTTCTCACTGATGCTCAAAATGAGGAGTTATATCGCTCCAGTAAAGCGATTATGAAAGAAGCAGGATACATAGGCGCAGGTACATGCGAATTTCTCATTGGTTTAGATGGAACTATTTCATTTCTTGAAGTAAATACTCGACTTCAGGTAGAACACCCAGTCAGCGAAGAAGTTACAGGAATCGATTTAGTACGCGAACAATTTAGAATTGCTATGGGCGAATCGCTCGGCTTTGATGATCCTGTTATCCGTGGTCATTCACTTGAATTTAGAATCAATGGTGAAGATCCTGGTCGCTCATTCTTGCCTGCACCAGGACGCATAACGCAATGGGAGATTCCAACAGGTCCTGGTGTGCGCGTGGATGCAGGCTTTAGAAATGGCGACACGATTGGCGGAAATTTTGATTCACTACTTGCCAAACTTATTGTTACCGGCGCTACTCGTAAAGAAGCAATTGAACGTGCACGTCGCGCGCTAGCAGAGTTCAAAGTTGATGGCCTTGCGACCGCTCTGACATTTCACCGTGCAATTCTTGAAGATAGTGCCTTCACTGAGAAATTCAATATTTACACAAGTTATATCGAAAATGAATTTGTCAATGAAATTCCTGCCTACGTTGGAGTAGAGCCTGCACTTGAAACGCATATGGCGCCACAACAATTGGTTGCCGAAATTAATGGAAAACGATTTGATGTATTAGTTCACGCACCTGCACCTGTTGTAAAGCGCCATCGTGCAAAGAAATCACTCTCAGGGGCTGCTGCAGGAAATTCACTCAAGAGTCCAATGCAAGGTACCGTTGTAAAAATTGCTGTTGAAACCGGTCAAAAAGTGAAGGTGGGCGATCTTGTCATCGTTCTTGAAGCAATGAAGATGGAACAACCACTCGTTGCTCATAAAGATGGCGTTATTTCTGATCTCACAGCAGTTATTGGCGACACCGTTGCAAGTGGCACTCGCCTCTGTGACATTATTGAGGCATGAGTAATACTGAACTTCTATACAAAGATCCCCTAGCAGCGGCTCAAGTAGCTGCAGATGAAATCGCTAAGCGCACAGGAATTGCATCCCACGACATAGCACTTGTTATGGGTTCGGGATGGGTTAGCGCAGTAGATGCTCTTGGAACACCGGCTTATGAATGTGATGCTGATGAAATTACTGGCTTCTTACCACCTGCAGTGGAAGGTCACTCAGGAAAAGTTCGCTCATATGAAATTCATGATGGCTCAAAAAAAATTCGCGCACTTGTATTTCTTGGTCGCACACATCTTTATGAAGGAAAAGGAATTGAACCTGTAGTACATAGCGTGCGTACTGCAGTAAAAGCCGGATGCAAAATTGTAATTCTGACTAATGCATGCGGTGGAATCAATAAAGAATATCGTGTTGGTCAACCAGTTTTGATTCGTGACCATATTTCACTCACCGCAACATCTCCCCTCATTGGTGCACACTTTGTCGATCTCACAGATCTATATAGCAAGAGAATTCGTGCAATTGTGAAAAATGAAGATTTATCTCTTCAAGAAGGTGTTTACGTGCATTGGCGTGGTCCGACATATGAAACACCTGCAGAAATTTTGATGATGCGAGCGATGGGCGCTGACCTTGTTGGAATGTCTACTGTTCCAGAAGCAATCGCAGCACATGCACTCGGTGCTGAAGTTCTAGGTATCTCATTAGTTACAAATGCAGCAGCGGGAGTTACTGGCGAAAAGCTCAATCATGAAGAGGTGATTGCTGCAGGTAAGGCAGCTGCTGATTCAATGGGTGCGCTTCTCAAAGGGGTTATTCCGAAGTTACTCTAACTCTATGGATCAAATATTCCTTGATGAAGTTGAGCAATGGATTGCTGATGATCCAGATCCACAGAACGCTGCGCAATTGCAACTTTGGCTAGATGCTAATGATGAAGATAATCTGCGAAAATCATTTGCAGGATTTTTGCAATTTGGAACTGCTGGATTGCGTGGGCCATTAGGGCCAGGACCATCATGTATGAATCGTGCAGTTGTTGGGCGCACTGCTGCTGGCCTTGTGGCATATATGAAAAAGCGTGGACTAACTTCAGTTGTCATTGGGCGCGATGCCCGTTACGGCTCGGAAGAGTTCACACGTGATAGCGCGCAAATATTCGCAGGTGCAGGAATGAAAGTCTTTGTCTTGCCTCGCCCTCTACCAACTCCAGTGTTAGCTTTTGCAACAAAAGAACTTGGCTGTGATGTTGGAGTGATGGTCACTGCAAGCCACAATCCAGCGCAAGATAATGGTTATAAAGTTTATTTAGGTGGATATGTTGATGGAATCAATTACAACGCATCACAAATAGTGAGTCCAACAGATACCTCAATTGCTCAAGAAATTGCAGGCATAACTTCCCTCAAATCTGTTGCGCGAAGTAATACATGGGAAGTTTTAGATGAAGATGTAATCGAGAAATATATTCATCGCACTGCTCGCCTTGCTAAGAACCCAGGGGATCTCAAAATTGTTTATACGGCCATGCATGGAGTTGGAACAGAGACTGTGCAGCGAGTATTTCATTCCAGTGGCTTTGCCTCCCTCATACTTGTAGATGCACAATCAAAGCCTGACCCAGACTTTCCAACTGTCGCATTTCCTAACCCGGAAGAACCTGGTGCAATTGATTTAGCGCTCGAGACTGCACGCGCATTTGATGCCGATTTAGTAATTGCCAATGATCCCGATGCTGATCGATGCGCTGCTGCCATCAAGGATTCACAAGGGCAGTGGCGTATGTTGCGCGGAGATGAACTTGGAGTCATATTCGGTGAAGCAATTGCTCGGACAGTAAAGAATGGAACTTTTGCTAATTCCATTGTTTCATCCTCTGCCCTCAAAAAAATTGCCCGTCACTACTCTCTAGATTTCAAAGAGACTCTTACTGGCTTCAAGTGGCTAGCAAAAATAGATAACCTAACTTTTGGCTATGAAGAAGCAATCGGCTACTGCGTAGATTCAAAAACTGTCAATGATAAAGATGGGATATCTGCAGCACTTTACTTAGCTCAAATTGCTAGCAATCTCGCCCAAGAAAATAGGACTTTGCAAGATTTACTCAATGATGTCTGGAAGAGAGATGGCTTTCATGCGACAGAGCAAATCTCTATTCGCTTTAATGATCTGAGCAAAATGGATCTCATCCTCGCCGACCTTCGCGCCAATGCGCCAAAGGAGATTGCGGGCCTTCTCGTTGAATCAATTGATGATCTAGCAAAGCCTTCAAATGATTTGCCACCAACGCAGGGAATTCGAATCTGGCTTGCAGGTGGTATTCGCGTCATTATTCGCCCAAGTGGTACTGAGCCAAAGATGAAATGTTATATAGAGGTAATTGCAGCGGATGAAAAAAGGGCACAATCACAGTTGGAAAGCCTGCGAGAACCCCTTAGAAAATTACTCAGCAGAGATTGATAAATAAGCTGGTTTTACAACTTCTTCAATAATTGCAAGTCGTTCTTCAAAAGGAATAAATGCGCTCTTGAGTGCATTGATTGTTACGCGCTGAAGGTCTGTGAAATTCCAGTCAAAAGCATTGACCAGCTCACTCATCTCGTGTGACATCGAAGTCTGGCTCATCAATCTATTGTCTGTATTCAAAGTAATTCGAAATCTTAGTTTTGCTAACTTGCCAATTGGATGATCCTTGATTGTATGAACAGCCCCTGTTTGTAAATTTGAAGTGGGACATAGTTCTAGTGGTATTCGACGATCTCGGACGTAGGAAGAAAGGCGTCCAAGTTTTGCAGTAGGACCAGAGAAATCAATGTCATCGATGATTCGAACTCCATGGCCTAATCGCTCAGCACCGCATAATTGAATTGCTTCCCAAATTGATGGCAATCCATAGGCTTCTCCCGCGTGAATTGTGAAGTGTGCATTTTCGCGGCGCAAGTAATCAAAAGTTTCTATTTGATCACTAGGTGGGAAACCATCTTCAGGGCCCGCAATATCAAAGCCAACAACACCGGCATCGCGGTATTTGACTACCAATTCTGCAACTTCTTGTGACAATTTGTTCTGTCGCATTCCACAAAGAATCGATGTTACTCGGATAGTAAAACCTTCATCCTTTGCTTCTGCCTCACCAAGTCGATAACCCTCAAGCGTTGCCTCAATTACGTCCGACATAGTCAGACCATTATTTGTAAATAGCTCTGGGGCCCCACGTACCTCTGCATACACAACACCGTCGCGCGCTAGATCTAAAACGCATTCCCTGGCTACGCGAACAATATCTTCGCGACGCTGCATGACAGCAATTGTGTGAGAAAAGGTTTCTAGATATCGAACAAGGGAACCTGAATCACATGCTTCGCGAAACCAATCCCCTAATTCCTTAGCATCGCGTGTAGGAAGTGATGCGTAGCTAATCTCTTGCGCGATATCAATAATCGTTTGTGGGCGAAGGCCACCATCTAAGTGATCATGAAGTAGAGCTTTTGGTAAGCGCTTGATTTGATCAGGGGTAGGACGGTTTTTCAATGACATCGTAGCCCCCTTTATTAATTCGAATAGTGGGTTTACCTTACTAAACAACTAGGGCGTAAGCGAAATATTCTCTCCAGGGATGTAGCCGTTACGTAGTATTCACCTTAGAATCACCCAATGGTAAATATTGATTGGGATTTATTACATAAGAGCGCAAAGACTGCAATGAAGAGTGCATATGTTCCATACTCAAAATTTCCTGTAGGTGTTGCCGCCCTCGTCGATGATGGTCGAATTATCACCGGTTGTAATGTAGAGAATGCAAGCTACGGACTTAGCCTTTGCGCTGAATGTGGATTGGTTTCGAATTTAGCTTTATCTGGTGGCGGTCGTCTCATTGCAATTGTTTGCGTGGATGCGCAAGGTGAATTTTTATCTCCATGCGGACGCTGTCGCCAACTTTTATTTGAACATGGCGGAAATGACTTATTACACATGACACCTGAGGGCGCAAAAGATATGGCTCACCTTTTACCGTGGGCATTTGGACCAGATAATTTAGATAAGTAAGAATGCTCGATTTCAAAGATCCAGACTTTATTGCGAACCCATATCCCGGGTTAGCAGAGCTACGAGCACATGGAAAACCTGTATGGCATGACGATCTTGGACTCTTCTTGGCTGCAAAGCAT